>CAZFDQ010000232.1:0-16811 GCA_964518205.1 uncultured Pseudomonadota bacterium
AATAAATATAATAATTATCTTTTTTACTTTAATACTCCTTATTTTAAATAGATATTTAAATATAATAACAATTAAATAATTCTTTTCATTCATTAAAAAATATCAAATATCCTTTAATAAAAGCAAAAGAACAACAAAAAAAATAATTCTGTAAAAAAACACTAGATTTATATAAAATAGAAATGTAGCTAAAACATTCTGAATTAATTCATCAAAAATGTCCATCTAAAAAGGGGGAGGACATCATGAATAAAACAAACCTATTATTTTTATCCATGTTTTTATTTTCTAATATTTCATTAGCAAATCAAACAGATAAAGAAACAAACAGTGAAAACACACCAACAGAAGAAATTAAATTTATTGCAAACAACTTATCAGCAGAAGAAAATTTTGAAATTGGACAAGAATATTTTGACGCTGAAGTATTCGATGAAGCTTTTATATATTTTCATCAAGCAGCACAAAAAAATCATCTAATAGCTCAATACAGATTAGCATGGATGAAATATAAAGGGATTGGTTGTGAAAAAGATTTTATTACAGCTCTTCATTTTTGCAAATTAGCTTGTGCTCGAAAATTCAACCCAGCAATTCAATTACTTAAAGAAATAACTACTGATGCTTTAATATTTGCATTAAAAAAACTACAAATGCCAATACAAATTAATATTGAAGATCTTCTAACTGGGCTACAAGGACACGAAACACAAGATAAAAGCGAAGAAGATAATACAATAGAAGAAAGCCAACCCCCATTTGGCATGTATATCTAATAATTATTTATTAAATACATTAACAAAAAAGGAAACACAATTACTTTCTTTTTTTGTTATGATAAAAATAAAAATAAAACAACTATTTTTAAAAAGTTTATTATGCCAACAAAAAAAACTTTTTTTATCATGTTTATTTTTTCAATATCAATATTATATACATGTAATAGCATGGACGAAGAAACGTCTTATAGAAAAAGAAGACTCCCATATCAAGAAGAAGAAAACAGGAAAAAAAGATACTACGATAATGCGTCAACAGAAAATCCAGCAGAAACATTTTATCAATTCGGGCTATTAGATTACGAACAACAAAATTTTAAAACTGCAGCAAACTACTTTACATTGGCTTCAAAAAAAGGACATTTAAAAGCTATGTTACATCTTGCACTGATGTATAATTCTGGACTTGGAGTTGATCATCCAGACGCAATAAAGGCCATGAAAATTTGCTTATTATTTCTAGAGCGTACATTAGATCCAACAGAAATCCCCATACTTATACTTCTTAAAGAGATTTTATTTGCACAAGAAACAATAACAATAGAAACAGTTCTTGGAGGTTTGACTACAGAAGAACCACTTCCCGAACAATTTCAAAGTTTTTACGGATAAAAAAAGAGCCCTGCATTTTTCACAAGGCTCTTTTTTATGATACTAAAAATTTAGTACATTCCTGGCATTCCACCCATTCCGCCCATTCCACCGGCAGGAGGCATTGCAGGAGCTGCTGATTTTTCTTCTGGAATTTCAGAAACCATAGCTTCTGTTGTTAACAATAAGCCAGCAATTGATGCTGCATTTTGTAACGCAGATCTCGTTACCTTTGCAGGATCAACAACACCAGCTTTAATTAAGTCTTCATATTTTTCTGTTCTTGCATTAAAACCTATGTTTTCTTCTTTTGAATTTTTAATTTTATCTACAACAACAGATGGCTCATAACCCGCATTTAATGCAATAATTCTTGCAGGTTCTTCTAGCGAGCGTCTGATGATCTCAACCCCAATACATTGTTCACCATCAAGCGTTAAATCATCTAAAACTTTTTGAATTTTGAGCAGTGTAACTCCACCACCAGAAACAATACCTTCCTCAACAGCAGCGCGAGTTGCATGAAGAGCATCATCAACTCTATCTTTTTTTTCTTTCATTTCAGATTCTGTTGCTGCTCCAACTTTAATAACAGCAACCCCTTCAGAAAGCTTCGCCAAACGCTCTTGTAACTTTTCTTTGTCATATTCAGATGTTGAAGCATCTACTTCTGCTTTAATTTGTGCAACTCTTGCCTGAATATCTTTTTCTGTACCTTGACCATCAACAATTGTTGTATTCTCTTTTGTGATTTTTACTTTCTTAGCTGTGCCCAAATCTTGGAATGTAACATTTTCAAGCTTTACTCCAAGATCATCAGAAATCATATTGCCACCAGTAAGAACTGCTATATCTTCAAGCATTGCTTTTCTTCTATCACCAAAACCTGGCGCTTTGACAGCTGCAACATTTAATGTTCCACGCATTTTATTAACGACCAATGTTGCCAAAGCTTCACCTTCAATATCTTCTGAAATAATAAGTAATGGTTGACCTTGTTTTGCAATCTGCTCAAGAATTGGAAGTAAATCTTTCATGCTGCTAATTTTTTTATCACAAATCAAAATTGCAGGATTCTCTAAAACAGCTTCCATCTTTTCTGTATCTGTTACAAAGTATGGAGAAAGATAGCCACGATCAAATTGCATACCTTCAACAACTTCAAGTTCACTATCAATTCCTTTGGCTTCTTCAACAGTTATTACACCATTTTTGCCAACTTTTTCCATTGCATCTGCAATTAAATTTCCAATAGACTCATCAGAATTTGCAGAAATTGTAGCAACCTGAGAAATACCAGCCTTGTCTTTTACAGGACTTGATATATGAGATATTTGATCAACGACTCTTGCAACAGCTGCATCAATACCACGTTTGATTTCCATTGGATTTGCACCAGCTGTTGTATTTTTAATACCTTCTCTATAAATTGCTTGTGCCAAAATTGTTGCTGTTGTTGTTCCATCCCCTGCAACATCGGCTGTTTTGGAAGCAACTTCACGCACCATTTGCGCACCCATATTTTCAAATTTATCTTTAAGTTCAATCTCTTTTGCAACAGTCACACCATCTTTTGTTATTGTTGGAGAACCAAAAGATTTTTCTAAAGCAACATTACGCCCCTTTGGACCAAGAGTAACTTTTACCGCATCAGCAAGAGCATCTACACCCTTTAATATTTTTGTCCTTGCATCTTGACCAAATAAAATTTTCTTTGCCATAGTAATTCCTTCGCTGTTTATTGACTACTCAACAATACCCAAAATTTCTTCTTCTCTTACAATTAAATATTCTTCCCCACCAAGCTTAATTTCAGTTCCAGAATATTTTCCAAACAAAACTTTATCACCTTTTTTAACTTTTAAGGAGCGAACAGATCCATCATTATTAATCTTACCTTCACCCACTTCTTCTATAACACCAATTTGTGTTTTTTCTTGAGCTGTATCAGGAATAATAATTCCACCAGCAGACTTAGTCTCACCCTCAACTCTCTTTAAAAGAACACGATCATATAGAGGTTTAATTTTTTCAGCCATTTTAACTCCTCTGGTTGTAATAAAACTTGACCATACAAAACTTATAAATATCTTTAAAATAAAGAACCCTCAAATTACTCCCATTCCCTATAAAGTCAAGAAATATTATAGATTAAAAAAAATAAAAATCAATAGATATCTTATAGAAAAAGACTAAGATTTTTTACAGTGAAAAATAAGATTTATCCGGCAATAAAATTATGTCTATCTGGAATATAATGGATTTTTAATTTCGCAACGCCCCTTACAATACTTTATGATTATATCAAAGGCTTCATCTACACTATCTGTAACATGAATAAGATCTAAATCCTTATCGTCAATAAGCCCTTCTTTCAAAGCTCTATTTTTCATCCAATCAATTAAGGGTTCCCAATATTCAACATTCATTAATATTATGGGCATCTTAGGCATTTGATAACATTGTTCTAAAGTTACAATCTCAAAAAGCTCATCTAATGTTCCAAATCCGCCAGGAAAAACTATAAATCCTATAGAGTATCTTATCAATAACCATTTTCGAGTAAAAAAGTGATCCATCACTATTCCATCATGAATATACTGATTCAATCTCTCTCTTCCAAAACTCGTTAAGGTAATTCCCAAAGAAGTAAATTTTGTCCTTTTGCGTTTATTTTTAATACCATACTCTCGCGCTACTTCATAAGCACCTTGATTAGCCGACGCCATAATTCCAGGCCCACCACCGGTAATTATAGAAAAACCTTCTTCTGTTAATTTTTTAGCTAACTTAAAAGCGGTTTTTGCAGCAATAGTATTTTTACCGACTCTTGAACCACCAAAAAACGTTATTGCTGGTTGAGGAAAACGTGTAAGTTTCCACATTCCCCACAACAATCTACCATTAGTTTTAGCCAAACTAAAAACAAACTTCGTGAATTCTTTTAACCTTTTAAACATATAAACCCCTCCTCCACCTGCATTAACAATTTAATATAAATACTTTTTAGCCGTCTCTGCCCGTTCGCCCTGAGTAGCGACGAAGTCACGTATCGAAGGGTTTTACCGAACGGTTCATTCTAAATATTTTTTAGCCGTCTCTAAATCTTTACCATCAATAAGTATCGCTGATATAGCTTTGCAAAACTTGATAGCATTATTCAAGTTTTTTTGATGAATATTTCTTCCAACAGCACAACCGCGCACTTCTCCAACATGAATTTGATTATAAAGTCTTTCTAAAAAATTTTGCTCGTCTTCTTTTTTTCCACCTGCACAAATTACTTTTGTTCTGCCTGCAGCCATGGTTGCTTGCTTTAACATTTGTGCACTTTGCATACTATCTTTTGCATCAGGCGGATTAACTTTTACAAAATCAGCACCCAAACATGCTGCAACTCCTGCAGCTCCTGCAATTAAATTTTCATCTCTTTCATTTTTTATTGCTTTACCTCTTGGATAAATCCACAAAACAGCAAGCAGCCCATTTTGATGTGCACTCAAAACAACTTGTGCCGCTTCTTGTAACATTTGTGTTTCATATTCACTGCCTAAATAAATTGTATAACCAACACCTACAATATTTAGTTTTGATTCCTCTCTAAAATCAACAACATCATCAACACTATAAAGCATCAAGCTCAAAGCCTCAGCCTGCTTTATTGGAACAAGATCTGTCTTTGAATTTAATTTCACAACATAGTTTATATCTTTATAATCATTTCCATATAAAGAAATTAAACCAAGTTGAGTTGCAAATGCACCAACACCAGCTTTGCTTGCAATTTCAAAAAGATGCTGTGGCGTTGCATCATCGGCAGCTATATCTTTTCCATAAAAATCCTTATTTAAATGTTCTATCTTTTGATCACCTGCAAAAAGAAATAAATTACCGCTTTCTTTAGTTGCTTTTAAATAATTTTGAATATAAGTTTCTTTTGAATGTTCAGGAATACTTGCTGGAACTTTCATTTCATTTTTCATAAATTAATACTCCATAACTTGTAACACATGATATCTTTATTTTTACGATACCATTAACAAAAGTAACAAATAATATATCTTTATCCCAATATAGCTAGCCAGTAGTCATCCTGAACTCATTTCAGGATCCAAAAAAATAATTATTCCTCAATTATAAAACTTATTTACATTTTATTATCACTGTGGATCCTGAACATGTTTCAGGATGACAATGTTAGTAAAAATAAAAATTACCAACAAATATCAAGGCCACAGAAAATGAAACCAATTATTTTTCTACAAAGCTATATTAATAAAAAATAAAGAAAAAACTCTAGTAATTAGCTTTTAACAAGAATCTTTTTTCAATTTTTCCCAATAATCAATTCGCTTTTTAATCTCTCTTTCAAAACCAAAACCACCCGGCTCATAAAAACAACATCCTTGCATAGAGTCCGGCAAAAAGCTTTGTCCTGAAAAATTATTTTTTTTGTCATGATCATATTGATAACCTTTACCATAACCAATATCTTTCATCAGTTTTGTTGGGGCGTTTCTAATATGCATTGGAACTGGATCATTTGGTTTTTCTTGTACTTGTGCTTTTGCTTTTTTAATTGCAACATAAGAAGCATTAGATTTTGGTGCCGTCGCAAGATAAATAATACATTGAGCTAATACATTATCACATTCTGGATAACCTAGAAAGTGAACCGCTTGTTGTGTTGCAATTGCTTGCATTAATGCATTTGGATCTGCAAGCCCAATATCTTCTGAAGCAAAACGAACCAAACGACGAGAAATGTATAAAGGATCAGCTCCTCCTTCAATCATTCTAGCAAGCCAATAAAGAGCTGCTTGCACATCAGACCCTCGTAAAGATTTATGCAAAGCAGATATTAAATTATAGTGTCCTTCTCCGTTTTTATCATAAGAAATTTTTCTGGATTGAATTGATGATTTTATTATCTTTTCTGTTAAAGCTCTTTTACCTTCTAATAATGGCGTATTATTTACTGCTATCTCTAATGCGTTAAGCGCACAACGCGCATCACCATTAGCATAATTTACCAACATCTTTTTTGCATCAAAATGAAGTTCAATACTTTTATCAGCCAACTCTTTTTGCAAACAAAGATTAATAATTTTTTCTATGTGTTTATCTTGTAATAAATTTAAAGTATAAACAGAACAACGACTTAGCAATGCTGAGTTAATTTCAAAAGAAGGATTTTCTGTTGTAGCACCAATTAATATTATTATTCCTTTTTCTAACGGTTGCAAAAAAGCATCTTGTTGAGACTTGTTAAATCTATGAATTTCGTCAACAAACAGAATAGGGCTCTTGCCGCCATTATCGATAATAGTTTTTGCTTGTTCTAAAATATTACGTATATCTTTTACACCATTAAAAACAGCATTAAAAGAAAAAAACCTTCTCTCTGTTATTTTAGAAACAATATTTGCTAATGTTGTTTTACCACAACCAGGCGGCCCCCAAAAGATACAACTACTTAAATTGTTGCTCTCAACCATTTTACGGAAAAAAGAATGCGTCCCCAAAATATGATTTTGCCCTACAAAGTCATCAAAATTTTGGGGACGCATTCTTTCTGCAAGTGGGGTAATGTTTTCTTTTTTAAAAATAGATACGTGGTTATTCATTAGATTTTTCAACACTCTCGATAAATCGTTCAGAACGTTGGTTCAGTAATTCTATATTACTTTCTAAACTATTTATATGTTTTTTTTAAACCAAAATTAAAAAATAAAATATTTAATTCAATCAAACTAAGCTAAACCGGAGACAATAAAACAAACTCAAATTTATCTGCTGTTTTTATCTGATCTAACAATTTATTAGATTCTACTATCAGATCTCTTGCAAAAACATACCACCTATCTTTAGATAAATTATCCAAATTTTCTTCCATAGAAAAAATGGGCAAAAAACAATCTTAAAACTAAAGCTGAATATGCAATAATGAATGTTTTTTTCATAAAATACCCCAACCCCACAAAAAAAATAAATTCAAAAATATATGTGTAAAGTCTAGCAATTTATGAGCACAAAAGTCTAAAGTATTTTAATAATATGTAAAACCATAAAAGCACTGGAGATTTAAAATGAATTTCTATCAAATGAAAATTGAACAAATATCACAAGATTTAAAAACCAATATTGAAACTGGACTTTCAAAAAAAGAAATAAAAAGCAGATTAGAAAAATACGGACCTAATACATTACCCGAAGAAAAACCAACTGGTCCTTTAATGATTCTTGTTAGGCAGTTTTTAAGTCCATTAATGTTCATTCTTTTAATCGCTGCAACTGTAAGTTTTTTAATTGGCGAAGTAACAGATAGTATCGTAATAGCAATGGCTGTAGGCATAAATACCATTCTTGGTTTTGTACAAGAATTTAAAGCTGAACAAGCAGCACAAAAACTAAAAACATATGAAGTCTTGCATTGCAATGTAAGGCGAGATGGTAAAATCATTTCCATAAAGGCAAAAGACTTAGTTCCGGGTGATATTCTACTTCTTTCTGCTGGAGCAAAAGTTCCCGCAGACATTCGCTTAACACATGTAAACGATTTCCGAACCGATGAGTCAATTTTAACAGGAGAATCACAACCCATTAAAAAAAATATTGATAAAATAGAAAATAAAGTTGTGGTTGGAGATAGGTTCAATATGACTTTTGCGGGAACACATGTTTTAAGCGGAAAAGCAGAAGGAATTGTAATTCATACAGGAGCAAAAACACAACTTGGAGATATTGCGAAATTGGTAACAGAAACAAAACCCTCAGCAACACCATTACAACAACAAATTAAAAAACTTAGCTGGTGGTTGGGTGCATTTTTTTTATCTGTAACTGGACTCGTTTTGATTCTAGGCCTAGCAAAAGGCATGAATGTTTATGATGTCATTATGATTTCCATCGCACTTGCAGTTGCAGCAATCCCCGAAGGCCTATTAGTGGCTGTTACAGTAATTCTTGCAATTGGAATGCAAAGAATGCTTAAACGAAAAGCATTGGTCAGACACTTAATTGCAGCAGAAACATTAGGAAGTGTTTCTGTTATTTGCACAGACAAAACAGGAACACTTACTCGAGGACATATGGAGGTAGTAAAAATTGCAACAAAAAATTTTGATTTATCAATGCAAGAAATTCCTGGGAACAAACTCGATAAAGAAATAGAAAATCTCTTAGTCGCCTGTATTTTAAATAATGATGCTCAATTAAGACAAGATTCTCAAAAACCAACTGGACATCCAACAGAAATAACATTATTAAAAGCCGCCGACTCCTTAAATATTAATATCGAAAAAACTCAAAAACAATACCCTCGCCTTGATGAGATTCCATTTTCTTCTGCAATAAAATACATGGCGACAGTTAATAAATTTGATAACCACCAAGAATTAATTGTTAAAGGTGCTCCAGAAAAAATCTTTGAAATGTGTAGCCCAAATAATGAAAGATTCCAACAGATAGCTCAAGATATGACACAACAAGGCTTGCGAACCCTAGCTATTGCACAAAAAGTAAAGAATGATATCGACATTAAAAAAGACCTAAATAATTTAGATTGTATTGGAGTAATTGGTATTCAAGATCCTCTTCGACCAGAAGCAACAAGCACAGTTAAAGAATTAAAAAATGCAGGAATAAGCATTATTCTTGTTACAGGCGATCACAAGGATACTGCGGCAAACATCGCAAAGCATTCTGGAATAATTCATCGCAAAAATGGGATAATAACAGGTGCAGAACTTGATAATTTAACAGAGGTTGAACTCGAAGAAAAAATCCAAGATATAGATGTCTTTGCTCGGGTTGAGCCAAGACATAAAATTACAATTGTTAATGCTTGGAAAGCACTTGGAAAATCTGTTGCCATGATAGGAGATGGTATTAATGATGCCCCAGCAATAAAAGCTGCTGATATTGGAATTTCTCTAGGATCTGGCTCAGACGTCACTCATGAAATTTCCGATATGGTTCTATTAGATGATAATTTAAAAAGTATCGATGAAGCTGTAAAAGAAGGAAGAAAGATTTTTGATAACATACGAAAAGTAATCACCTACCTCCTAACTGATTGCTTTGGAGAAATTATTCTCATATGTTTTGCGATTTTGTTTGGCTTTCCCTTACCCATTTTAGCTACACAAATATTATATATAAATTTAATGTCAGATGGTCTTCCATACTTAGCACTAACAGTAGAACCTGCAGAACCAGAAATTATGAAAGAGCCCCCAAGACCTAAAAATGAATTTGTTCTTAACAAAGAAATGAAAACTATTATTTTTGTTACAGGTATTATTACAGATATTATTCTATTTATTTTTTACGTAATTTTATTAAAAACTAATTTAAACCTTAAGCATGTACAAACTATTATATTTACAACCTTAGCAATAAACTCACTCTTTTTTGCTTTTTCTGTGCGCAGCTTAAGAAAATATATTTTTAAAATTAATCTATTTTCTAATCCATTGTTAATATTCGCATTTTTGGGAAGCTTTTTAATGCAACTCTTCGTAATATACCTTCCCCCTTTACAAAGATTATTTTCCACCATTCCCCTAGGTTTTTTTGATTGGAGCCTTATTCTACCTCTATCATTTGTAAAAGTTATTGCTATCGAAATAACTAAAAAATGGTTTATTGTAAAAGATGAAAAAAATAAAAACTTTCTATTAAATAAAAAAGACATTTAAAATATTTTTCATTTAAACCAAGACTTTTTAATAAAATTTAAAAAAAGAGAATTGATATAAAAATAAATTTGAAGCTCTTTTTGCTTGACATCCCAAAACCTGATTGCTAGTATCTTGCAAGATTAAACAATTAAAGAAAAAAACTTTTGAATTTTCAAAAAGTTTTAAAAGAGTCCCTAAATGAACAATACTTTTAAAGTATTGTTCGCCCCCCCAACCCTCCAGCTTGTCCTAAGTTGGAGGGAATTTTTTTGGAGATTCGCCCAAAGTTTCCATTTTCGTCAAAATTTTGATGAACTAGTTCTGCTCATGTGAAGCATTAATCTTTAAAATAACACACAATAGCACTTGCAGGTCCAGAAACAATTTGATCTGAAATTTTAAAAACCGCTCGTACCATATAACAATACGGCGGCACATCATTAAAATCTTCATGTAAAATTTGCGTATCTAAAAATTCTGTTTCTGCTATTAAATTTTTATTCACAGGCTTTTTGGGAACAATAGAAGATCGAACCAATCTATAAACTTTATATCCTAACAACTCTTTTTCTGGCTGATTATCCTCGGTTGAAGCAACCAAAAAACTTTCTGGACCTAAAACAGAACGCCAGGATACTTTGTTTCCTCCTGCTGTTTTAGTAATAGAAACACCTCTAACAGAAGGTAAGGATAATTTATTAATCCTAACAACAGGTTTTTCTTCTGGAAAATTAAAAATATCTTTTTGCTTGCGACCACAACCAGGAACAAAAAGGATAATAAGGAAAAAAACAATTATTTTTTTCACGCTCTTGCAAATATTATGTTAAATCCTTCTACTGCTTGTTTTAACTTATCTTCGTCTTCATCATTCAAAATTCTCGTTTCCATAATTCGTTCGTAAATATCAGTCCAGGTCCCTTTTATATAACTTGCAAATTGAACAACAAATGGTTTCACCTCTTCCAGCTTTAGTTTATCTAAAAAATCTTCTTTTAATAAAAACAAAAATAATGTTTGATCAACAAAAGAATATGTCTTTCCCTCGTCTTGCTTTAATATCTCAATAGCCCTTTTACCACGATCTAAAGATTTTTTACTAGCTTTATCTAACTCTGTTCCAAATTGAGCAAATGCTTGTAACTCATTGTATTGTGCCAATTCTAATTTTAATGCACCTGCAACTTTTTTAATAGCCTTAGATTGTGCAGCACCACCAACACGAGAAACAGACAAACCAACACTTACAGCTGGGCGTATTCCTTGGTTAAAAAGATTTGTATCAAGAATTATTTGCCCGTCGGTGATTGAAATTAAATTTGTTGGAATGTATGCAGAAATATCATCTCCTTGTGTTTGTGCAATTGGTAAAGCCGTTAAAGAGCCGCCACCCTTTTTAGAAGAAAGTTTACATGCTCTTTCTAACAAACGAGAATGAATATAAAAAATATCACCAGGATAAGCTTCACGTCCAGGAGGACGACGCAAAAGCAAAGAAAGTTCACGATACGCAACTGCATGTTTGCTCAAGTCATCATAAATAATCAATACATCTTTGCCCTTGTTCATAAAATATTCACCAATAGAACAACCAGCATAAGGAGCAAGAAATTGATTTAATGCCGTATCTTTTGCATCAGCATTTACAATAACTGTATAATCAAGAGCACCACTTTTTTCTAATTCATAAATAATTTTTGCTGTATTTGATTGCTTATGCCCAATGGAAATATAAATACAAATGACATCTTTTCCCTTTTGATGTTTTATTGTATCCAAAGTTATAGAAGTTTTTCCAGTACTTCTGTTTCCAATTAAAAGTTCTCGCTGACCCTTCCCAATAGGAAAAAGACTATCTATGGCAGTAATTCCTGTTTCTAAAGATTCATGCACAGGCTGTCTTTCAATAATACCCGGAGCAATTATTTCTATAGGCGATCTTTCTTCAAATTCAATTTCACCTAAAGCATCTCGAGCCCTTCCGGTAGCACCAATAACACGCCCCAATAATTTTGGCCCAACAGGAACCCTGAACACATCTCCCGTTCTTTTTGCAACTTCTTGCTCCATAACAGAAGTAACTGTATCTAGCAAAACAACAGAAACATAGTCCTCGTCTAAATCCAAAACAACTCCGCGCCCACCACTTTCAAACTCTATTAATTCTGAAAACACAGCATTGGTTAATCCAAAAATTTTTGCTATACCATCACCAACTTTAATAACAGTTCCAACCTCTTCCAATTTTGCTTGAGGTTTGGCACTTAAAGCATCTTCAAGTAACGAAACAATATCGGTTTCTCTTTCTACCATAATCCTACCCGTTTAAAAATGGATCGTCTTACATCTCTTAATTGTTTTGATATAGATCTTTCCCATAAAAAAGTATTGCTCTGCACCCTGAAGCCAGATATTAAACTTTGATCAACAACAAAATCTGCAACCACAGCAGTTGGAGCTATATGTTTTATAAAATCAATAACCTTACATTCTTCTTTTTTTGTAATTGGATGCGAAATAGTAATTCGATACAACTGTATGTTTTTACGACGTCTATAATAAAAAATTATCTGATGTAAAACATTATCTAATATTTCAATTCTTCCATGATCAAGAAGCACAAACATCAATTTTTTTGTAGACTTTTCCAAGTCAAAAGCTTGAGCAATTCTGCTTAAAGCTTTTTGTTTTTCTAAAACTGGCACAGAAGGAACAAGAAGATAAATGTAAAAATACCTATTTTTTTTTAAAAACCTTCCTAATGTAGACAACCTTTTAATATAATCAGTAGATAATTCATTAAAATATTGATTCAAAAATGCAACAGCATATTTTTTTGCAACAATTCTAGAACTTACTTCCACCTTACTTGCCCTCCGGCTGCACTTTTTCAATCAATTCTTGCAATAACTGTAAGCCTTTATCACCTTCATATTTTTTTTCTATCTCTTGATAAGCTTGCTCAATAGCCTCAGGAATAACAATCTTTTGAATTTTTCGCAAACTTAAATTAGCTAGTTGTGCTTTGCGTTTTTTTTCTACATGTTCTAAAATCTTCTTATTCTCTTCTTGTTTTTTTTCATTTGAATCAACAACTGATTTATACCAAGCATGCACTTTTTGCTCAAGCAAAACAAAGGAGTCATCCTGTTGTTTTATCTGATTTTCAAGCCTTTTTTTGCTTGCATTTAAGAGTTTATTTTTATTGCTTAGATCTTTTTTATATTTTTTTATTCTTCTTATTTCTTGATACAAAAAAGGAATAAGATATTGTTTTATAAGCTTATAAACAACAATAACTAACAAAGCAAAAAGCGTTAGTTGAAATAAAACTTCTAAAACAATTCCTTTAATTAACATGAGGAACCCTTTTCACCAACATCTTTTTTATTTTTTCTGTTAACTTACCTGCTTCATCCCTATCCACCCTATAAAAAAGTTTTGTAGGAAGCTCAGGCGTTTTTACAGGCGCAAAACTATACCGCTCCTGCATTCGAAAACGAAAAAAAACTAATTCCTCATGTTTTTTTTCTTCAAGCTCCAATAAATGCCGTTCCTTTCTATTAATTCTATCTACTTGATTTTTTTCTTTTTCTGCTCGCTTTTGTAAAAAATTTACAACTGGCCTGAACATGAATTTATTCAAAAACCAGTAGGTAACCCCAAAATTAATGATTTGTAAAATAAGCGTTATATTTATTCTCATAAATAATATTCGTACAACAAAATTTTCCACGAATCCTGAGTGATTTTCGAAGCATTTAAGCCAAGAAAATTGTATCGAAGGATTATCGGGCAATAACAAACATTAAAACTAAAGCAACCAATAATGCATAAATTGCAGAAGATTCTATAAACGCCATGGCTATAACCATTGTCCTAGTAATAAGCCCTGCGTTTTCAGGTTTTTTACCAATACTTTCACAAGCTTTTCCACCAGTAAATCCTTGCCCTAAAGAAGGTCCAATAGATCCAAGCCCCATACAAATTCCAGCAGCAATACATGCGCCAACTTTTACCCAGTTTACAGTTTCTGGTACCATGAAGCTCCCTTTCAAGAAAAATTTGACTTTTCATTTACTGGATCCTGAAACAAGTTCAGGATCTATTCTTTATAAATTTTATTACTCTCTTAACATTTCCATCCCTAAGAATCCATTATTATGCTTTATACTTTCATTTGTCAATTTAATGGGATATCAACAAAAACCACTTATAATTGAACTTGAGTTGGTTTGACATCTGAAGTAATAATATTTGTTTTCAATTTATTAATAAAATCATCTACCGCTTGCAAATGCTTTTTCTGTTCAACCAAATCACTTTCAAAATCTTTATCACAATTCACAACAAAAACAGGAATATCGTGTAAATAAGATGCTATATCTTTTTTATACACTAACCAATCTTCATGCTTATTGTGCAAAGATTGCAAATATTCTAACGGAATAGCTCCCTCTTCCGACCTAGCCCTTTTTACCAAGCGCTGATAACATACTTTAGGATCGGCCTTTAAATAAATAAATCCGTTTGGTTTTTGTGTATAACCTTCCACCAACCAAGAAAACCATTCTCTATAAATCTGCCACTCCAAAGCAGTCATATTTCCCGCTTCAAAACAATTTTTTGCAAAACAATATCTATCACAATAAACAGAACGCTCCAAAATCTGAACTGTTTTCTCTGAATTTTGCTGCTGATATTCAATCAAAGATTGAACACGTGTTATAAAAGCATAAGACTGAAAAGTATAAGCCCATCTTTTAATATCTTTATAAAAAAGATCTAACAGGTTTCCATCTTCGCCAACTTTTTGCCATTTATCTGTTGGCTCAAAAATTACATCCAAATCTAAATTGTCTTTTAACATTCTTAAAAATGTAGACTTTCCAGCTCCAATATTCCCCTCTACTACCAATAAGGTCTTATCTAAATTTTTTTGTTTTTGCATTGTTATTCTCTCCAAAGACTAAACAAACATTACAATTATTAATTAATTCAAAAATCTAATGCGGTTTATTAGTTTATCGTGTTGTTTTTTTAAAATCTACCTTTTTAAAAAAGCCCCAAAAAACAAGATTAAACAGTTAAAATTGACATTTGTGGCAATTAATTTTAAAAAAATTATACTTTATTTCTGAATAAACTATTTTGCTGGGGTTTTATAATTTTATTAAAAAAAGAATATTGTTTATGAAATTAAAATTTAAATTTAAGGGAATTTATTCCCTTCTTTTTTTTGCAGGACTAATAATCAACATTTTTACAACATCGAATTGTTTTGATTTTGACAACTTTAATAATATTGATTATTCCGAAATAGACTTTGACGATCTAGAAGAATTAGAAAATGAAACACGAGAATTAACTACTACCTTAAAAAATGAGCTCCAAGAAGCCTTAGGCAATCTTGTACAAAAATTAGAAACTCCTCTTTGGAGAAAAACAAAACCTCCAAAGGGTCGTGATACACTCTATCTGATTCCTCACAAAATGGCTGCGTTGGAATATGGTGGCATTACTGCCAATCTTTTTTTTAACTATACAGCCAACATGGACTTTTCTCCTGATGAAACCTTAAAATTAAGCGAAAACAAAGAGGCTTTAGAAAAATTTGTACAAGCATTACAAGAATCTGTTTTAACAAAAGAAGCATCAAGTTTAATTCCGTTATTTAAAAAAATGTCTATTCAAGAAAGAAAGTTGGGTGGATTATTGCAAGCGGGTTTTACAACCGGACCCTTCACGTTTCAAATCAATACCTCTTTACAGCTTTCTGAAAGAAACTTTTGGTTAAGCAAAAAAGATCAGGAAGAAATAAAGGCTATGTTTGCAGAATCTGACGGAAAATTTAGTGATGCAGAATCTGACGGAAAATTTAGTGATAAAGAGTTATATAAAATAAGATATGGTCTAGGAGACACTCGAATAAAAGCTGGAGTAAATACTTTAAATTTAAGTAGTTTTCAATTGGATGTTGGCTTTGAAGGAATCATTCCTACAGCACCAAAATCTAATCTTCCAAAATTAGATAGTTATGATATTACTCTTGAAAGCTTTGAAAATTCTTGGATTACACTATTACAATCTGTTAGAGATAACCTTATAAATCCAAAGTTAGGAAATAATGGACATTGGGGCATTGGGTGTTATGCTGAATCAAAGCTAGACATCTTACAAGATAAAGTTCACCTTTGGAATAGAATATCTTTTGACAATTTATTTCCTGGAAAAGAGGATAGGTTAATTCCCTCAAAACAAACAATAGCTCCCCCAGCAAGTGGCGATTTGACTGCTTTTGTACTTAATATTCTTAGAAATAATCAACAACAAAGTGAATTTGTTAAGCAATACATCTTTCCACCACCATACACAGTAACAGTTAAACCCGGTGGAATTGTAAACTTTGTATCAAATATTACGATTGATCTCGGCAAGAAATGGCGATATGGAATTGGTTACGACTTTTATATGCAACAACGTGAAAGGTTTGATAAAATTCATAATGCAGATATACAAGCAAGTTCATTATATATAGAAGATGCACAACAAGCAAGCGCTTATCAACATAAAATATTTACTGAAATAAATCATGTAACACACCAAAAAGGCTGGGATTTACACCTTGGTTTAGGTGGAGATTACACCATTGCAAGTAAAGGTATAGGCCAAGACTGGACAATTTTCCTTAGGGGCGGTATCTCATTTTGAAAATAATTAAAAGTTTTGGTAAAGTAGCCTGATGGCCTACTATGTT
>CAZFDQ010000233.1:0-3831 GCA_964518205.1 uncultured Pseudomonadota bacterium
CAACACTTTTACCTTGAGCCAAAACTTTATTTTTTTGTGCTTCTTGTTTATCTAAAATATATTCTTCAATGTAGTTTTGCTCCTGTGTTAATGAATGAACAGTCTCAGGGCGTGCTTGTAATATATAAATTTTTCCATCAAGTCCGTCTTTTGCCCATTCTATATCCATAGGAGACCATTTTTCTTTTTGTTTTGAATAGTGTTTTTCAATCATTAAAGATTGACGAGCCAAATCTAAAATTTCTTCGTCATTTAAAGAAAAGGCTTTGCGTTCTATTCGAGGAACTTTTACATTCTTAGTTGTTTCCTTTGCATCCTGCGAATAAATCATTCTTATTTTTTTTCGCCCCAATCTTTTTTTTAAAATAGGTTTAAAACCTTTTTCTAATGTTGGCTTATGTACATAAAATTCATCTGGATCAACAGAACCTTTGACGACATTTTCACCAAGACCATAAGAAGAATTTATAAAAATTACATCCTTAAAACCTGTTTCTGTATCTAAAGTAAATACAACACCCGCACTTGATTTATCTGAACGAATCATTTTTTGAACGCCAACAGATAGCGCTACATCCATATGACTAAAACCATGATCAATTCGATATGAAATTGCACGATCGGTAAAAAGCGAAGCCATACAATCAACAACAGCTTTTAATAACTCTTCTTCGCCTCTAATATTTAAAAAAGTTTCTTGCTGACCTGCAAAAGAGGCTTCTGGCAAATCTTCAGCTGTTGCAGAAGACCGTACCGCTACATCACAAAGTTCTCCATACTTTTTTTCCATTTCTTTATACGTCTTAGCAATTTCTTGTTGCAGATCATCAGGTAACAATGCTTTTCTTATTAATGAACGAATTTTATGTCCAACTTGCGAAAACTCTTCTAGGTCCTTTTTATTTATCTTTGAAATATGATTTTTAATTTCATCTACAAGATTATTTTCTTTTAAATGATACCAGTATGCATCAGCAGTTATAACAAATCCGGTTGGTATTCTTATCCCTTTTGGAACAAGCTGCTGAATCATTTCGCCAAGAGAAGCATTTTTACCACCAACCAACGGAATATCCTTTATATTAAGCTCTTCAAACTTTTTTATAAATTTCATAGCAATTTACCCCTTTTTTTTAATATCTTTATCTCTCGCTCTTTTAAAAAATCAATTTAAACAATAAAATGATAACTAATTCCTCGATATATACTCCCTTTCGCCAAAGTTTTGGAGAATACTCGGGATACAAAAGGAAACACCGTGCATAATAAAAACTATAAACAACTTACATTCATACTTTATGATGGAATTAAAAATTCTGTTTTTGCAAGCCAGGTACTACAACCAATACTAAACTTATTAAAAGAAGACAACAAACTAGAAATAACCTTAGTAACTTTCGAAAAAAACAAACCATCAAATGACTTTTTATTAAAAACAATTCCAGCTCACAATAGACTACACTTTGTTCTTTGCCGTAAGCTACCTTTTATAGGTAAAACTAGCTTACGTTTTGCTGTTTATCAATTTAAAAATTTATTAAAACTTATTCCTAGTCAAAAAATAATTGCTCGCGGTCCCCTGGCCGGTTGGATTGCTTTAAAAGCAATAAAACGATTCAAAAAAAATATAAACTTAAAAATTCAAGCCCGTGGACTTTGTGCCCAAGAATACAGGTTTGCTTATCAAAATGTAAAACAAAATATGCTTAAAAAATTTTTTAGAAAGTTTATTTACCATAGACTAGAAGTAATAGAAAAAGAAACATATAAAGAACAAAAAAGATTTACGCCTGCAATAAAAATTGAATCTGTAAGCCCTGCTCTAAAAAACTATTTAGCAACAACATTTAAATGTAATCATTCAAGCATTTGCATAGCAAATAAAGATATCCCTGAAAAAATAAATCCTGCAAAAATAAAAGAGTGGTTTAATGAAATTAGAAATCAATTAAATATCCCTAAAGATTATTTTGTATATTGCTACAGCGGTTCTGCAAAACCATGGCAATGTCTACCAGAATCAATTGAACATTTTTTTGAACAATACAAAAAAGACCAAAAAAAATTTCTATTAATTCTATCTCAAGACAAAAAAGAAATAGAAAAAATAGTTTCAAAATATAAAATACCTGAAACAAATTATAAACTTATATGCGTGCAGCCAAGTGAACTAACAAAATATCTTGCTGCTTGTAACGCAGGATTTTTATTTCGCGACAATGACATTATTAATTGGGTTTCTAGACCAACTAAGATGCTTGAATATGAAGCTGTGGGATTGAAAATTATTCACAACAATACTATTGCTTGGCTGGAAGACCAAACTTAAGTTGTTCTCCAAATTTTGGAATATGCAATTTTTTATCTTTCAGGCTTACCTCGAGTTCTTGCCAATATTTTTTTAACAACTTAATTGGTGCATCAAACTTATCTTGCCCCAACCTAAATGTCCCCCAATGCATTGGAACAAAGCTTTTAGCTTTTAAATCAATAAAAGCTTTAACGGCTTCATAAGTATTTATATGCGAATGTTTTTGTAACTCTCTTGGCCCATTTGGACCAATTGGCATCAATACCAAATCAATCCCATTAAATTTATCTGCAATTTCTGAAAAATGACTAGAATAAGCTGTATCTCCTGCAAAATAAAGCTTAAATCCTGCATATTCAATCATCCAACTTCCCCACAAAGATTTGTTTAAATGTAAAAATCCATTTCCAGACCAGTGAATTGCAGGTAAAAAAGTAAATTTCGCACTCCCAAAACTTTGATCTTGCCACCAATCATATTCAGAAACATTTTCAAAATTATTTTTATCAAACCATTTCTTATCGCCTTTTGGAACCAAAATATGAGGCTTATCTTTTTTTAAAGCCAAAAGACTTTTCTTTTCCATATGATCTTGGTGATTATGGGAAATAATTATAAAATCAATTTTAGGTAAATCATGTAACGCAATTCCAGGAGCACAATTACGAGGATATAAATACATTAAATCAGAAAAAATCGGATCCGTTAAAATATTTACTCCACCAATTTGAATCAAAAAAGTCGAATGACCAATCCAAGTAATAAAAGGTTCAACACTAGAAGTAATAGAAGTAGAATTTGTTTGCCAATCGGTAACATTGGCTCCTTGAAAATATCTTTTTGATTTTTTTGAATACAAGCAGTTTTTAAAACTAGCAACAAATACTAATCCAACCTCTATCAAACGCGCAAATGAGTTGTCTTTGGTTTTTTTATAATAATGATTTTTTTTAAAACGCGATCTTTTCTGCATAATTGTCCAATGTTAAAAAACTATAATTTAAAATACGTGTTTAATGCCATGTTAGCTATATAATTTAACGTCAGCTCGGGATAATATTTAACTTAATATATAGCGTGACTCTAATACTTTAACCGATCACCCTTCGAGACGCTCATGCTACGCACTCGCACCTCAGGGTGATCGGCGTTTTTTAGTTTATTGTACAAAACATTTCAAACTTTTCTTAAACCGAGTTCGCGTTAAATAATCAAAACCAACTTTATTAATAATTATCAAACTAATATCTCACACCTAACAAATAACTCCACAACCAAGACAAATATCCGCGTCATAAAAAACTGCAAATTGTCCCGGGGCAAGACCTTGATCTCGACCTTCAAGTTTAACAACTGCATTATTATCATCTAAAAATTCTACGTGACATTTATACAATTCTTTGCCGTGGCGAATTTTTACTTCTAAATCTGTTTTCTCTGGCTTTTGGCCACTAATCCAATTAAAATCTGTAACCTTAAATTCATTTCTCGCTTTTTCTGTATCAAAATATCTGTTTGAA
>CAZFDQ010000234.1:0-2530 GCA_964518205.1 uncultured Pseudomonadota bacterium
AAAAATGAAAAGTGAAAAATATTAGAATCAATTATTAGTTATTAATTATGCATTATACACCTACAAAAAAATACATTAGATTTTAGAGTTAGCTGCATAATGTAATTTAGTAGCACCCAAATACGGCCCTTTATAATTTAAGATTATAACGGTCAGGGGAAATGGAAGTTTCGTTATTTAAAAAATGACGAACAAGGTTATCGATAAGACATGGGAAATGCACGTCCGCCATAGCAATATAGAAAAACGGACATGGCCGCTATAGCCACAAGTGGCGAAGGCGGAGAGGTTATAGATTAAACGCAGGACCAACTCACCTTCTTTACTCAAAGAACGAAGGTGGGCTTGTCCGACGTAGCCCAACGGGCATAGACGGAAGGTTATAAAATGGAATTGGTAAAAAAACTTTTTAATGCAAGTTTAATTGCATTGACTTTATTATCTGCAAACAACTTGTCTGCTGGCAAACCAAAACCAAATCCCGCAGCAACAAGACGTGCCGCAGAAATAAAAGAAAGTCTTACACAAAACTCACCGACTACTCCAAAAGAACAACATCGTAACAGCAAAAGCCGCAACCGAAGTTCTTCTCCAAGAAGAATTCTTGTCTCTAATGAACTTCCAGAAACATTGGATGCAGATACTCTTGGTAAATATTTACTTACAATGGCAAAAAAAATCAAAAACAAAGAAACCGTTTCTCAAGATCCAATTACTCAACTCTTCAGATTTTTAAGTGAAGGAAACATCAGCACTGTTTCTAATATTCAAATCATTCTTACAAATTTTTTAACCGAAGTCGCTGATGTTGAAGACGCACAAAATTCAGAAACCGAAATCGGAAAACTTTGCGTACAAATTAGAACTATTTTAACAACACTTGAAAACGCTCCAGCAGAAACACCTGCAAGAGCTTTTGTAACAACTATTCCGGCAGAAGAAATAATCGATATGGAAGATGTTGATGGCTCTAAAGCACCAACAATTACAACGCCACAACGTGGATTGCTTGGAAACGCTTGGGATTGGGTTTGTAGTGGTGTTTCAAGTTTTTGGAATAATCACAAAGGTAAAATCATAGTTGTAACAGTTGTCATTGGAACAGCCATAATAGGTTATTTTACATACCAACATTTTTCTGCAACTCCAACAGATGAATCCGCATCAATAATTGAACAACTTAGAAAACAACTTGCAGAACAAGAAGCGGCAAGACTACTTGCAGAACAAGCCCGTAAAGCTGCCGCAGAAAAAGCGACTAGAGAACTTGCTGCAGAAACACTTAGAAGAACACAAGCCGAAGCAGCTAGAAGGCTTGCAGAAGAAACTCTTGCAACTACACAAACAGGGCTCACTCAATGTACACAAAGCCTAGAAGAAGCAAGAAGTTTAACTTGCCCACCAATCACTGATTGCGCTCCATGTCCAACCGGCCCTGATTGTCCTAGTTGTCCTGGAATTTTGGAACAACTAGCAAGTGGTTTTTTAAGTTTAACGGACTTTAACTAAGGTGAAAAATAATGAAACTTATTAAAAAAAATTTACTAACAATTTTTGCTTCAATATTTTTTGCACTAAGTTTTAATAATGCCGTTTTATGTATGGATGATGTCGATGTTGATGAAACAGCAGAAACAACATTTACTGAAAATCTTAAAACATTTAGACGCCAAATTTTTAATGATCTTATTGAACCAATTTATTATCCAACTGGTAACTTAAATAAAACAAAATGCGATAGTGCTTTTTCAACATCTGAAAGTGCAACTAATACCTTACTTGCAGCTTATCAAGCAGAAATAAACAAATATACTTCAATTGATAGAGTGCGAGTAAAAACTGAAGTTTTAAACAAAATAAAAGCGGCCATAAGAGTTCTATTTAAATACACAAAAGATCAATATAAAACTGCATATAATATTGAAGAAATAAATATAAATAATAATGATCCCGTTTCAAAGTTTTTAAAATATTTATACGACCTAGAAACAACCGAAACAGAAATTAAAACACACATTACAGACACAATTATCAATGGAGCAAAAGGATTAAATAACAAACTAAACGGAACAGATGAAGAAGAAACCCCAACAGCAAGAGAAGAAATTCCTACTTTTGATGCGGGGGAAGAACATGAAGGAAGCTTTGGAAGTGGATATATGCCACCGCCACCATCAGGAGGTAGTGCACCACACGTCAGCTCAGAAACAACACAAATATATGTGGGAGAAGGTGGACGACTTGATATACTTGCCACGGGACCAACTACTACTATTGTCCCTGGTAAAGGTACTACACCACAATACCTTCCTCTACCCGCAAGCATACAAATAAGTACTGAAGATACAGGAATGTCTGGAACAACACG
The DNA here is from genome assembly GCA_964518205.1 of uncultured Pseudomonadota bacterium. GTDB lineage: Bacteria > Babelota > Babeliae > Babelales > UASB340 > CAZFDQ01. The sequence goes on from CAZFDQ010000234.1 coordinate 2,369, forward strand.
AATTATTCTTTACACTATAACCGATGCAGGAATAATTTTTTTTATAAAAATGTTTGCACCAGAAGGAATGGATTCAACATTTTTTGATGCTTCATTAACTTCAATAGTTCGCCATCTAGGGACATTAGGAATAAGTGCTGCTGTTGTAGAAGCCGGAAATGG
>CAZFDQ010000235.1:0-4569 GCA_964518205.1 uncultured Pseudomonadota bacterium
CGCCCTAAAAACATTAGACGCTACAAAAATGCTAAAAACAGAACATTTAAAAATTAATTACACGATAAAAAAACCAAACTTGGTGTTTTTTATAAAGAATTTCAACTTATTTTATATTATACCACAAATAAGCTGATACAAAAAACCGGCTAAAATTCCACCCAAAATAGAACTTTTAGAAAATAAAACAATCATTTTTTTGCATTTTTTAAAGTTTTTGACTCTATTTGAAGCTTTTTATCTTTATAAATCCAAAATTGAAAACAAAAAACTAAACAAATTAAAAAACCTCTAAGAGCAATAAATATAGATTGAATAGGAAAATTTAAAATGAAAGATATTAAAAATTCAAAAAAATTGCCTATTCCAATTAATAATACTAAAGCAAAACTAAAACCTTTAGTAGATTTTCTTTTGTATATCTTATAAATCTGTGGTAACTGATAAATAGACCAAATCATCATGGCAAACCAACCAGCAACATTTCCCATAAAATATGCATAATTCAAAACAAGTGGAATCAGGATTAATAAAAGAAAAACATAACTACTATATAATCTTACATTTATTGTATGTTTAAAAGAATTGCTATATAAAAAATTTTGAAAAACTAATATTGATACAGCTAAAAAAGAAAATGGCACTAACACTTTATATGCCAAATTAAAATTTAAACAATAAACATAAAATAACATTGCAAGATAACCACTAAAATATCCCCAAATATATAAGTTGCTCAAACCTTTTGTTGATTTGAGTTTATAATTAAGAAAAACTTGCGGTACAATAGCAGAAAAATAACCAATATTAATAATCCATGGAATAAATTTTGCAATATTTGAACCATAAAACACAACCCTCTCCCCATAAATAAAAAAATTCTAAATATCCCTCCCACTTGCAATATTAATATATCTTGCAAACTGATCAAAAGACAACAATTTCGACTTTTTAATTCTTTCAAAAATTTAAAAAACTTATACAATCCAATAAAACCTAACAACAAACATGCGGAAGATTTTAATTAAATACATAAGAACACAACCTAAGTTCATTTTACTTATTGTAATTGCAAACAAATTCAGCAAGAAGTCTTACACCAGCCCCTGCAGAACCTTTTCCTAAATAATTTATTCCAGGAACATTATCGGCTGTACCAGCTATATCAATATGAGCCCATTTAGCTTTTTCTACAAAATTACTTAAAAATAAACCGGCCGTAATTGTTCCACCTCCATAATTTCTAGCACCAATATTAGAAATATCTGCTACCTCCGATTTTATTGCATCCTTAAAATCATCATCTAAAGGCAATGGCCAAACTCTATCTCCTGTTACCAGGCTAACAGCTTGCAATTTCGTTCCTAAAACTTCATCTTTCGTCATTAAACCCGAAAAGAAATGGCCCAAAGAAATAACACAAGCACCTGTTAAGGTTGCAATATCCAAAATCACATCTGGATTATAAATTTTTTCAGCATAACAAAGCCCATCAGCTAAAATCAGCCGTCCTTCAGCATCAGTATTTTTCACTTCTGCAGTTTTACCATTCATGAAAGTAATAATATCATCTTGTTTTGAAGATTTGCCACTTGGCATATTTTCTACCAATGGCGTAATACCAATAACATTAACATTTGGTTTTATTTGTGCAATTGCCTTCATGGTTGCAATAACAGCCGCCGCACCAGACATATCAAACTTCATACCTTCCATACCCAAAGATGGCTTTAAACTAACACCACCTGTATCAAATGTTACACCTTTTCCAACTAGTGCAATTGTTGGTGCATTTTTATCTTTGACCTTGTATTCCAAAACAACAAACTGACCTTGCTCATCCGAGCCGCGCTCAACAGCCCCAAAACCTCCCATGCCAAGTTCTAGAGCTTTATCTGGTCCAAAAATTGTACTCTTTAAACCATGTTCTTTTGCAATTTTTTTTGCTTCTTCAGCTAAACTTGTTGGTGTTAAATAATTTGATGGTAAATCTGCAAAGTGTCTGGCCATGTTTGTTGATTTACCAATGATTGTGCCTTCTTGTAAGTTTGTAGCAAACTCTTCTTTTTCCGATTCAGATGCAACCAATAAAAGTTTTCCTGACCATTCTTCTTTTTTATCACTCTTAAACTTTTCAAATTCATAATCGGCCATACAAGCTGCAATTATCATCTGTTTTAAAATTTTTGGTTTAATCAGCCCAAACGGTTTTTCATCCGGAACACAAATTACTGCATCTTTTATTTCATGTCTTTTTAAACGATGAACAACACAACCAACAGCTCGTCTTAAATGTTCAAGCTCATCATTCCAACGACCATCAAGTTTGCCCACACCAATTAATAAAAACTGCATAAGCTTGCCGTCTTTTGGAAAAGTTAAAAGAAATGTATCCCCACGCTTTCCTGTAAATTTATGTTTTTTTAAATGATCTTTAAGATGTGGGTAAAAATCTCTTTCTAATCTAGAAAACTCATCGCAACTGCATACCGGCTCAAAATTTTCTTTTACAAAAAATACAAAACCTTCTACAGAATTTTCCCAAAACTTTTTTTCAGTAATTTGAATGTCTATCATTTTTGTCCCTTATATTCCTTTAGTCCATCCTGTAATGCTTGCAAGCAAAGCAAAGCACACCTCAACCTTGTTGGTCCCAACTCAATTCTAATAAGATTTATTATATCATCTTTAGTAATAGCCAAAACTTGCTCAACCGTTTTACCAATGCACATCTCTGTTAGCATAGAAGCTGTCGCCTGACTTATAACGCAACCGGATCCGTCAAAACCCAACTCTACAATCCTGCCACTTCTTTTATCAATTTTTCCTTCAATTGAGACCCTGTCTCCACAACTTGGATTATAATGCCCACTTTTAAAATCTGGATGCTCTATCTTTTTCTTATTCCTTGGATGCCTAAAATGATCCATTAACTCTTCTTGATATAAATTATCACTCATAACAGCTTTAAATATCCCCTCTTTTATAAACAAGCGCTATTAAAACCCATAGAAGGCCGAAAATAAGCAATCGCTTCTCTCAAATTTTTAACAAAAGCTTGTACATCATCCATTGTATTATACGCATAAAAACTTACACGTAAGCTAGCCTCTACACCTAGTAAACTAGCTAAGGGCTGTGCACAATGGTGACCACTTCTAACAGAAACACCTTTTCTACTTAAATAAGCACTTAAATCATGTACATGAACTCCATCAACAGATAAGCTTACTAAGTGTCCTTCATTTTGTAAGCTATCAACATTCCCCCAAATTACAACGCCTTTAATTTTAATCAAATCACTAAGTAACGCATTACATAAAGACGCTTCATGTTTTTTTAATTCATCAAAATCAATGTTTTCATTAATATATTCAATTGCCTTGCCAAGCCCAATAACTTGTGCAATAGGAGGAGTGCCTGCTTCAAATTTATATGGAGTATCTTTATATTTTACATCTCTTTGTGAAACAGAAAAAGCCATCGAACCACCAACTTGATAAGGTTCAACATCTTTATGCAATTCTTTTTTAATATATAAAACACCAACACCAGTTGGCGCCATCATTTTATGTCCAGAAAATACAAAAAAATCTGCATCTAAACTTTTTACATCTATTTTGCGATGGGCAACAGACTGAGCAGCATCAAGTAAAACCTTTGCACCCACTTCGTGTGCACGTTTAATCACCTTTTTAAGTTGCCCTTTTTGCCATACTTCACCCAAAACATTAGAGCTATGAGTAAGTGCCACAATTTTTGTTTTTGAAGTAATGATTTCTTCTAAATTATCTGTCTCAAAAGTAAAACTATTTTTATTAAATTTTATAAGCTTAAATTCTGCACCTTTTCTTTTAGTCAATCTTAACCAAGGTAGATAATTTGCATGATGTTCAATTTGAGTTGTAACAACTGCATCACCAGAATTCACATTACTTAATCCCCAAGTGTCAGCAATAAAATTTATACTCTCTGTTGTCCCTTTGGTAAATACTATTTCTTCTGTTACTGCATTAATAAATTTTGCGGTATCTCTTCGAGCATTCTCATAAAAAGTTGTAGCGCTTTCTCCCAACTCATGAATGCAACGATGAACATTAGAATTATGATTTTCATAAAAATGACTTATTGCATCGATAACAATCTTTGGCTTTTGAGTTGTTGCCCCATTGTCAAGATAAACCAAACGTCCAAATTCTTTTTCTTTTTGCAATATTGGAAAATCTAATCGTAATTTTTCTGGATTAAATACAGCCATCTCCTATTTCCTCATATTTAAAACAATTTTATAAGCAAACAAGCTTTACATCCTATGATTTGTAAGGTAAATTTTATCCTCTTTGATCATTAAGTTAAGATAACATTTTTATGTTAATTCCGCAAAAAAAGACCGGTTTAAAGGCACCAAAATGGAATATAAAATGAAATTTATAAAAAAAACATTTTTTTTGTTATTTTGCGCTATATTAGTACCTACAACTCTATACAATAACAATTCAACACTTACTCCAATAAATCATTCAAATGATTATAAATTCATTAAAGAAAAATTGAAAGAGTATCATCTTG
>CAZFDQ010000236.1:0-9404 GCA_964518205.1 uncultured Pseudomonadota bacterium
GTCTGAATGCGACATCCGTTCTTGATACATATCAATAATGTCTGGCTTAGAGAAATCAACCTCATCGTGAATATTAAAATCACTGTCAACTGAAATAGCTTGCCGTTCTGCCCAAGCCCCTCTAATATACAAGAAAGAATCTTCAATCTGTTTTAACTGAACACTATCAACTTCCGTAGATTCTTTATTACTTAAATAGGGTGAAGCACGAATCATTGGATTTAATCTTGCTCTTGAAAAATCACTTACATCTGACAAAGTTGGAAAGGTATAAATAACTGAAGCTGTTCTTGTATCAGCAAACCACAATGCCTTATTCATAGCAAACGTAGTAACTCCTACTTGAGCGGCTTTTTTAATAATTATCTTTTGTGAAGTATCGTCATAAATATCAACTAAATATCCGTGATTATAAAAATCTAACTTCTCCCCCTTAGGAGTTTTTACATTTTCTAAAACCCACCCCAATAACTTATTTTCCTTCAATTTCTCCCGAATCTGGTTTTTGGATATTTTCTTTGAGTTTTTCATATGCCGCCTCTACTGCCTCATCTAATTCTTTAGATGATTCTTCAACCTCAACTTTTCCTTCGTGTTTTTTAATCTCACGTTTAGCAAACTCTGTGTTATAAACCCGCTCCAAATACCACGCCGCCGCTTGCCAAGTAGTATTAGCCGCTTTAGTTATCGCTAAAACAAAATTCTTCTTCCGATTAGCTTCAGCCTTTTTTAAAGACTCCCGAAACTCCCTCTTTTCTTGCTGCCAACGATAAAAAGTGGTTTCAGAAACCCCAACTGCTTCAGCGGCGTCTTTATTAAAAACGCCGTTCTCAACTAACTTACAAATCTTGTCTACTATTTCTTTACTATATTTCATAATATATTTTCTTTAATACACTTAGCAATATAATACATCTGATTTGGCATAACAGCATTTCCCAAAATTGCCCATTTTTCTGAATATGAACCAACTAACTTAAAATCGTCAGGAAAACTACACAATCTTTTAGCTTCATTTATATTAATTGCTCTTTGTTCTTTCCAATGACATATTGTAGCAAAACCTCGTCCTGTTTGTGTTTTAGGTAAAGTGCAACTCGGTTTATTAGGATTTAATTTAACGCAACTACTAAAACCTTTACCCAAAATATCTCCCGCATTTCCTCCTATTTTAATTTTAGGCCATTCTTTAATTCCTGCTTTTTGATATCCTAAAGATGAGCCACCACCACCAGCAAAAGTTGATATTACTGTTAATTTACCACTCATAACCACATTTTGGACATTTATTAACTGTATCTATATTCTCATCAAATTCTGGTTGTTCAATATCTTCTTCTAAATGAAAAATATTCTCCTTTATATTTTTAAATCCTACATTTTCCAATAAATCTTCATCAAAATTAGCCAATAATCCCCAATCCCATTCTCCTGTATTTTTATTTAATCGCAAATTCAACTCCTGCTCCTTTTCTAAATCAGGTATATCCACAAATACAACAGGCACTTCTTTAATCCCCATATCCTTTGCTATCCTATATCTAAAGTTGCCGCCGATTATTATGCCCTTCCTATTCTCGGCACTATTAACAATCAACGGATCAACCAACCCAAACTCTTCTATACTTTCTTTCAAATCGTCATACTGCTTTTCATCAGCTTTTCTCGGATTATATTCCGGTGATTTTAACTGGTTTATATCAATATATTCTGTCTTTATTTTATCCATTTTTGTTTTTTCAACTAATAGCCATATTTATACATTTTACCAGCAATTTTTTTGCTTGTTCTTTTGGTTTCGTTAATAAAATTATCCATTGTAAAGTTTCTATAACTTTCAATATGGCTTCGGCTGTGGGTATTCTTAGAAATATCAGGCAATTTTTCTGGCACTTCTAATCCTAATAAATTAAACAAATGCGGATAAGTTTCTTCCAGATTTTCAACCCGATAAGTATATTCGGCAACTTCATCTGCTTTATCTGTCCAATCTAACCACGAACGCATAAGCCAAGATAATTTACTTTCATTCTTTAATCTCGGTGTCAGTTTTTCTAATTTTTTATAACTTCCTTCAGATATAGTAAAACAAGAACCAATAACTTTAAGCGGATTCCTAACCTGATGAATTACAGTATCAAATTCATCTGCCTTTGGTAAATGCCCCCAAGATACACAACCGTCTTTGTCAACAAATTCATGCCCCACTTTATTACCAAGCGTATTTAATACTTTTGCAATATAATACGTTCCGCTTCTGGGATATCCTGTTATTAAAAATTTCACGAACCCAATAAGGTTGGACTACCTCTAGTTCCATCTATCCTAATTTCTAACTCTGCGGCATCGTCTATTGCTTTCTGGGCTTCCCTTTTATATGCCTCCCTTAATTTAGGCAATTTTGTTTGCTTAGCCACCCTTGTTAAATGAACAGCTGTATCAACTAGAATTTCTTCTTTAGTTCTTTCCATTTTCTCTAGTCCATATGTAAATTAATAATCCAAAAATCAAAACAGCCATCACTATTTGTTTTAATTCCATCTTAATTAGCTGGGGAGGAGTATCCAAATTCCGCACACAATCGCTCATTGGACGGCAACCCCACTCCTGCCCCTTTTACTGTGTTCTACCGCTCCTCCCCAACTGATTCTATAATAGCTTTTTTTATAATAATTTTCAAAAGCCACCATAGTCCTAAACATAAAATGTTAGATATCCAATAAAATAAATTTTCAAAAATTGATATTTTTTTTATTTCTTTATCATTATGCATTTTTATCACCTCACAATCTTCTAATCTCTCCCCTACTCCACTATGTTTGTCCAATTTTTAACATTTTTATACCTGTCAACCTCTCCCCTACTCTCCCCTAATTACCTCAAAATTACCGCAAACTATTCTTCCGAATCCTTTTTTCTCAATATTCTGTTTTTAACCTTCTTAAACCGCTCCTGCACCGTTTTTTCATCATCTTCCGCCGACTGCCCAAAAACCTCCTCAATCTCATCTAAAACTTCTTCTAAAGCCCTTTGTTTTACCTCTGGAGCATTGCCTTCAACATAATCATTTAAGAACATTTTTAAGTCTTTGGCAAAATTCGTATCAGTTTTAAATGATAAAAATGAATACCAATGCTCTTCCTTTTCAGCCGAACCGCCGAGACGTTTTTTTTCTTCCCTGAAAACAATTTTAATTTCGTCATTATCATGCTTAATTTCGTAATAAGCTTTTTTCGGTTTATTCTTCAAAAATTTATCAAACTTTGAATGCCACCAATTAGTTCTTATTTTTGGATTTTTTCTGAACGTCATTTTTACCTCTTTCACAAACTGCTAATAAATATTTGGCATATGCTATTGATTGTTTGCTCTCTCTTAAAAGAATTGGATTAACCCTAACTTTATCAAATGCCTTGAGCAAGAATTGCAAAAATGATTCTTTATCATAAACCACCCGATGTTCTGAAACTTCTTCAGGTGTCATACAATTATTCGGCACAATGAAAATTGCCGTATCACACATTTCTGAAATTTCTTTAATTAGCTTTAACCGTGGTTCGTCATCCAAATGTTCTAATAATTCCAGCCCGATAATATAATCAAATTTTCTATCCATATCAATCGGTGGAATTTTTTTCACTTTTCCTTCAAAGCCTGCTTCCCTTAATTCTTGAATCGCATATTCTGAAATATCAATTCCGTAATAATCTAAATCACCTTTAACAAAATCTTTTAAGTCTTTAGCAAAAATGCCAACGCCACAACCCAATTCTAAAACGCTCGGATTTTCTTTTTTAATAAGCTTCAAAATTTCTTTTGAACGCTCCGGATAAACTCGCCAAGTTTTTTTACCACCCTCTTGTTTATATTTCATATCCCAATATTCTTTAGTGTTGATATTCTTAAAATCAAGTGGGTGTATCCCAAGCCGTTTTCTTCTGTCAGGATATTGTTTATCTAAAATCCTTTTCGTATGAACCATTGATTGGGCAACCCACGCTTCTACACTTTTCTTGTGTTGCTTTTCCCAATCGTTTCTGGTAATAACTTTTTGTCCAATGTGTCCTAATTGAATGCTAGGATCTGCCCATAATCTAAATCCTGCCAACTTTGCTTTTAAACAAAAATTCAAATCTTCAGAAAATCCACCCTCCCAATCACAATATGGCATTTCAAGCTCCTCAATAACATATTTCGGGATTAACATAAATCCCATTCCAGCGCCGTCAACTTCAAACGGCTTATCATCCCAATCCATATAAATATTATACGCCCCTGAATTTAAATCTAATTTTTTTATTACAGGCAAATGAGGTTTGCTTTTTGTATGATAAATCCCTGTTACAATATCAACCTCATCATGTTGAATTAAATTATACGCTTGTTCAAGCCCTTCTTTTTCCCAAATCATATCCGAATCAATAGTTAAAAGATAATTCATGTCGGAGTTTTTGAAGCTCTTAAAAATTGAATTTCTGGCTATATGATGAACCTTAGCTTCACTGAAAAAAGCATAATTACAAGGCGAATAACCAAACATTGAAAATAAACCAGCAATAAATTCATAATTAAACCTAGTCCCTGAGCCTCTGGGCAGTCCGATTCCGATTCTTTCGTCTGTCGGTATTTTCATGTTTCTAAAAATTCAATTGGTGCGTCTTTCAACATATTTAATAACATTTTCTTTTTCAGTTTATAAACATTAGTTTTATGTCCTTTAACATCCTCTACAACCCAAATTTTTTTATCTTTATCAAAATAACTAAAATCTGCGTAATAGTGAATACCACGATATTTTTTATCGTTATATTCAAAACTCGGCAATAATTCAAATTTCGGCTGTATTTTTAATTTCTCAATTTCACCAGCTTTTAAAAGTAAATGCAACTCATTGCACCTATTCGCCTCTTTTTTAGACTGATGATTATGCTCTTCATTACACTTTTTCCAGCTTGATCCGTATTTACTTTTTTTTCTTCTCATCAGGATACCTAATTGTTAACTCGCCCTCATTAGGATTCAGATTAGTATTTTTTAAATGCTTCTCATCAATTGATAGTCTTTCAAAAACCTCATCAATCAAAATTCGTTGATATCTTATCTCAACTGAATTTAGTAAATCTTGCAATAATTGCACAAGCCCAACTAACCTTGAAACCTTATTGGCTTCCTGCTTGGTTAAACTATATTTTTTTTCTTTCATTCTAATTCTCCCAACATTTCATTAATAATTTTTAATGTTTTCTTATTTCCCTTAATAGCCCTCTTTACCGCCTGTAATTTTTGTTTAATTTTATCGGCATCTTTGCCATCTTTGGCTATTAAATTTTCCCTAGTATAAGTTTTCTCATCAACTTCTAGCCCAACAATTCTGGTATAAATTCTATTTCGATGTTCTAATAGTGCTTCTTCTCTTGTTATTCTTTTCATTTTTTTACTGACACCTCCTTACAATGATGACAAATATAAGAACTTATTTTTTCCTTGCAATTTACGCATTTATGTTCTAATTCCCATTTCGCTTTTTTAGTTTTTTTATTAGCTATTGTTTTTATTTTATGCTTCGGATTATATCCCCTCGGCAAACTAAATAATAATTTATCTTTTTCGTCATTGTTTTCAAAGAAATCGTGACATTTTCCACAAATTAATCTTGTATGTTTAAAATCGTGAACAGCGTTTTGACTACTCCGTTTCGGACGATGGTGAAAACTTAAAGCCCATTTGCTTCCACAATTTTCACATTTCGTTATTTGCTTTTTAATATAAATTTCAATGAGCTTCTTTTTTGCTTTCCACCATTCTTTAGTTTTTTTTCCCGCCCCTAAACTCGCCATGTTTTATTTCCTTCCAGCAATCATCACAATAAACCTTTTCTCCCTCTTCTCTTTTATATTTGGTGAAAAATTTTCTTCCGCAACCATCGCATATTTCTACAAATTTTATTTGATCCGTTATCGGAACATTTTCATTTAATGCTAAATCCAAAATCTTTTTGTGCCTTCTACAAACTTGACACCTAATAGGCGGCTCCCATCCCCTAAATCCAAATTTTTTTTGCTCATCAATTGTGAAAATAAATTTCCTTCCACAATCTTGACAAACTAATTCTTTATCTCTTAACTTATCAGATTTTTTATTTTCTGCCATAATGATTTTTTTTCCTTCTTTGGCTTAAAACCCAATAATTTTCTTAATCTCATTGCGTCTTGCCATGTCATTCTTTTTTTAGCATTTTCAATCCATTTTTCAATTGTATCCAATTTCATTTTACCTATTTTTTCAAAATCCCATTTATATACTGCGTGAAATAAAGCATTAACCGCTATTAATTCTTCTTCTGTCGGCACATCTTCCAAAGTTTTAACAGTCCAACTATCTCTAGAATCAAATTCACCCATTACATAGTTAGCCATTTTTTAATCCCTCCAAACTTTGAGAGTTTTTATAAATTTTAATTAGCTCCGGCAATTCTTTTTCTATCTTCATAATTTTACTATCCAAATCCTGTAAAGTAGTTCTAAAATAATCATATCTAACATTTCCATTAAATCTTGAAATTGTCATATATCTTCTAGGTGCTAAAACTGAAGGTATAGCATATATTCCTTTCGGCTTATTATCTTCTATCGCAACCAAAACAAAATAATCCGCTCTATGCTCTTTTTCTTTTAAAGAATAAAACCATCGGGCATTTTTTAATGAGCTTTTTTTAGTTTTTTTAGAAACTTTAACTCTAATTTTTATTCCATTCCAGCTAATATCGTATAATGAATTTTTACCAGCAATTGAATCTACATTTATTGCTCCATTTAAATTTTCCAAAATAATTTTAACTGCATTACTATGAAGTCGGTGTTTATTATCTGTTTTAAACATTTCTATCCTATTCTAATTTAATTTTATAATCTTGTCAACAACGAATAATTACTGAATCTTAATTTGTCCACAGGTATTAAGTAACCCTTTTTTTCTATTTTATCTCCTTCTGGACAATAAGTAACCTGCTGACAATCTCTAATTAAAAACCTTAAAGCTTCTGCTGTAATCCAAACAACAATTTCTTTATCAACTATTACCCAATAGTTAGCTTTTGTTACTGAAATTCCCGACGGTTTACCATCGTGTTCCATTTCAATAATATAATTACCTGTTTCCGTGCTTTTTTCGTCAAATTTAGCTTCAATCGTAATTCCAATTTCTGGAACTACAATATCATATTCTTTACATTCTCCTTCAACTACATAAGCGTTCGGATATTTCTTTTTTATTTTGTCGCATATTTTATGCTCCATCTTCTTTCCTTTTTTTAAGTCGTTCGTAAACGTCATTTAACCACTCCTCACAGCAATCGCCTAATGGTATTACTATATGCCATTTTTCACAATCCTTGCATCTATAATACTCTGGCGGTGCTAAATAATTATTAAATTCCCTTTCTTTTTCTTCGTCTTTATATTTCTTTTTGAAATCAGTTGTGCTTAATTCTTTTGCGTCATTTAATAGGGCTTCAGGTTCTGGCTCTGGCAGTTTTTTAACAACCGCTAAAACATCAATTAAGTTCTTGTAACCAATATCCGCAAGGCGTTTTATTTCGTATCCTAGTTTTTCTACAAAATATTCATATATTTCAATATAATAATAAGCGGTTCTGCGCTTAAACCCCAGCTCAGAATCGGCTAAATAACTTTTAAAGCTGTCATGTCCCAGAACCTGATAATGTTTTTCGTCCCTTATTTTCTTTAACAATCTTCCCATTTCAATAAAAGCCATGCCCATTTGCCTTTTAAGTTTAAGCACATCCTGGTGTATTTCAAAGGCAACTTCGCCTTCTTGTTCAGAAGGGTAAATCACTTTTTAAATCCTCCTCTTTTCTTTTCTTTTCTTTTCAAATTCCTCAAATTCCTTAATCAATTCGTCAAAATCATTACTCTCTTCATCAGGTTCTTTGTCCTCTGAAAAAATTTCTTCAGCCTCTTTAATTGTTTCTTCAACCTCGCCATTATCCTTTTCTTTCGGAGTTAATAGAATAAAATTTCTACCAACAACTTCAGTCTTATAATTTCTCTTACCATCATTATCTTCCCAGCTTCTGGTTTGTAATCTTCCTTCAACATATATCTTGCTTCCTTTATCGCAAAGCTGTGAAATCAATTCGGCTGTTTTTCCCCAGAAAACTATATTGTGAAAATCGGCTTGCTCTTGCCATTCGTCATTTTTATCTTTATAGGAACGATTTGTTGCAATTGAAAAATTGATAACTGGATTGCCGTTTTTCGTATATCGCAAGTTAGGTTCTGCTGTCAAATTTCCTAATAAAATAACCTTATTTACACTTCTCATTTTTTATCACCACCTTTCCCTATAAATCTAATACCATCTTCTAAAATTCCTGCTAATTCTTCTTCAATAAAATTTTCCGCAATATCAACTGCTTCTTCAAGTGTTTTTCCTACTCCAATTAAATCAGGTTGTCCACAATCCCAAAAACCATAATAAACTTCAAGTGTTTTTCTATTTATAAAAATATAATTATTAGAACTCATTTTTGTTTCTCCTTTGTTAATTAAAAAATTAAGTTTTTATTCCTATGTTTATTGCCTTACAACAATAAACACAGGCGTAAGGCTTAATCCTTAAACATTTTATCAAAATGCTTTAAAAAATATGCCTTTTTTGCTTCAACATCTTTCAACTTTTGCTTTTTGGTTTCAATCTCACTGTTCAACAAGTCAATTATCCGCCCTTTGTTAAAACTTATTTCTTCATCAGATACAGGCACAATTTCTACCCTCTTTTTTTGTCCCTCACAAATATAAGCATATTCTATTTCCGCTCCAGAATAGTCTGCTTTCAAGTAGATCACAACAATTGTTGGCTTGTTTTTAAAATTATCAAAGCCAATAATTGCCCCAGGGTAAGCCCTAAAGTCGTTGTCATATTCTTCAACCAAAACCTTTACATTTTGGCCTACTTTAAATTTGTCTACTTGTTTGGCTTCACGCAAATCGACTTCTAGTTTAACTCCATCAATTTCGATAATTCTTTTATTTTTGTCCGTCATATATTTTCACCCCCTTTTCCTTCATTTTTTTCTCTCTTTTAATTCCTTAATGTCATCATATTTGGTAGAGGCGGCCGTAAGGCAACCAATTTTTCCTTGAACTCCTTAGTCTTTACAGGTTTTCTTTTTATTGCCAGCCACTCAAGTAGTGCTTCTTGTACCAATTCGCTTTCAAAATTTAAATTCCCATTTTTCATGGCATATTTTTCAATTAAAGCGTCTTTTTTTATTTTTCCCTTTACCATATCTTTCCAATCACTCATTTTTGTTCCTCCTTATCAGAAACCTAATAATCTTCAACCATATCCACATTGGTAACTGTGGTTTCCCCCAGTAAACA
>CAZFDQ010000237.1:0-1579 GCA_964518205.1 uncultured Pseudomonadota bacterium
CATTGTAACAGGGGCAAAAGATTATCCCGCAGCAGTTTTAATTCGTGGAACAAAAGAAATTACAGGGCCAGGAAGATTGACCAAACAATTAAAAATTGACAAAACACTTAACAACCAATTATCATTGCCCGAGTCTGGTTTATGGATTGAAGATCGTGGAGTAAAAATTTTAAAAAAAAAGGTGATCAAAACTCCACGAATTGGCGTTGAATATGCAAGACCTGTTTGGAACAAAAAACTGTATCGTTTTATTTTAAATCTCTAGCAACCTGTTATATTTAGCAACTCGCTCACCTCTTGCTGGCGCACCAGATTTAAATTGGCCAGCGTTAACCCCAACAACTAAATCTGCAATAAAAGTATCGGTGGTTTCACCAGATCTATGAGAGACTACTGTTTTATAGTTTGCATCTTGTGCCATTTTAATCGCACTCAAAGTTTCGGTCACTGACCCAATTTGATTTGGCTTTATCAACACTGCATTAGCAATCTCCTGGTCAATGCCTTTTTGAACCAATTTTGGATTTGTAACAAAAATATCATCGCCAACAAGTTGAACCCTTGAACCAAGTACCTCAGTTAAACTTTTCCAACCATCCCAATCTTGCTCATCAAGACCATCTTCAATTGAATAGATTGGATAAGAAGAAATAAGGCCTTCATAATAAGAAATCATATCATTAATATTCAACTTTTTATGATTCAAAAGATAAACTTTCTCTTTTGAATCATAAAACTGGCTAGCGGCAACATCCAAGCAAAATACTATATCCTTACCCAACTCAAATCCAGAAACTTGTACAGCTTTAACCAAGAAATCTAACGCTTTATGTTCTGCCTTTTCTTTACCATTACCAAACCCTGGCGCAAAGCCACCCTCATCGCCAACATTTGTTAAATAACCAGAATCTTTTAAAAGCTTTTTAAGATTATGATAAACAACACTTGCCATGTGCAAATTTTGTGTATAATCATCACCCATCGGCATAATCATAAATTCTTGAAACTCTATTCCATTGTCTGCATGAGCACCACCATTTAAAACATTAAACATACATTTTGGCAAACTTGTTTTCTGGGTATCAAAAATTTTTGCTATCAACTGATAAAGATCCAATTTTTCACTCAGTGCCTGAGCTCGAGCAACAGCCATACTTACAGCCAAAATTGAATTTGCACCCAAGCTAGACTTATTTTCTGTGCCATCAAGCTCAAGTAAAACTTTATCTAAAACTTTTACTTCAGGCTCTTTGCCTACAATTGCTGGAGCTATTTTTTTATTTATATTTTCAATAGCCCTCAGCACGCCCTTCCCGAAGTATTTATCTTTATCACCATCTCGCAATTCAATAGCTTCAAATTTACCAACAGAAGCACCAGCAGGAACAGAAGCACTTACGATGTTACCATTTTCTAATTCCAAAAAACATTTAACCGTTGGAAAGCCACGAGAATCTAAAATCTGCATCCCCCAAATTTTGGAAATTTTCATAATTGTCCTTTTTTATACATAGTTTTAAATGGTTTTTATAAATATCATTTAAAATGTTATTATTCTTTTATCATTTTGTACAAGTGT
>CAZFDQ010000238.1:0-3110 GCA_964518205.1 uncultured Pseudomonadota bacterium
ATTTTAACGAAAGTGTTATTTATGATAGCATTACTTTTCTCTATAGCTAAAGCAGCTGAACAATCAAATGATACAACCCAAAATGCACCAACCCCAACAGCAGGATACCTTGGAATGTTTGGTCAACTTCTTCCATTCATTTTAATTGCTGTAATTTTTTATTTTTTTATCATTCGGCCACAAAGCAAGCAACGCCAAGCCCTTGCTCAAATGATAAAAAATTTAAAAATTGGTGATAAAATTGCTACAAAAGGCGGCATCATTGGAATTGTTTCTCAAATTAACGAAACAACCTTTATCATACAGCTTCATGATGGCACAAAGATGGAAATTTTGAAGCAAGCCGTTATTTCTATGATGGGTGGAGAACAGGAATAAAACAAAAAACCCCATGCTTAACAATACTCCGCTACTATTCCCTTTAATATCGTTAATATTAGGAATCTATTGGCAGCAGGCTTATGCTTTTAATAATATCATTTTAACTGCAGCCTGCTCCATTCTTTTTTTTGCTATTATTCTTTTCAATAAAAGGGTCACACTTAAATCTTTACAAATATTTAGCTGTGCTCTATTTTTTTTCGGCGGAGCGGACCTGCTACAAAATCAAAGAAACGAACATTACAATATACTAAAAAATATTAAAAATAAAAAAATCAATGCCATCGCCAAAGTAAACAACAAAGAAAAAGGCGGACCATTAAAAACAACCGAAACATTAAAGCTTACAATACAACAAGTAAAAGACCCCACTCAAGGAACCTATAAAAAAACAAATTTCAACATCGTGTGCTATACACAAGCCAACACAAATATCCAAATATCAGACAAAATAGAATTAAAAAACTTACCAACTATAACCCTTTCAAAAAACAAAGCCCTCACCAACAATCCATCATTTGATGACTACCTCATAAAAGAAAATATACTTACAACAATTTTTACAAATGATCTAAACTATGAAATTTTAAATACTCCAAACTATTCATTAAATCGCTGGCTATTAAATAAAAAGAATTCTCTATGCAAACAAATAAAAACTAAGCTCACCCCAACAACAAGAAGTTTATTTTTTTCAATATTTCTTGGAAATAAAAAAGACAAAACGTTAAATCGGATAAAAAAAGATTTTGGATGCTGGGGGATTTCTCATTATCTAGCAAGATCTGGCCTACACATAATATTATTCATTTTGATTTGGACATTTCTGCTTAATCTTTTGCCTTTAAACTTCGTTTGTAAAAGAATAATTTTACTTATAGTTTGTTTTATATACCTATTTCTAAGCTGGACAAGCATTTCCTTTATCAGGGCCTTTATGGTTTTCGTTTTTTTTGAAATAGGAAAACTCTTTCAACAACAAACCCTATTTTTACACCTCTTAATGATGACATGTCTTGTAATTTTACTATTCAATCCAATGCAACTATTTTTTCTTGATTTTCAACTAAGCTTTGCCCTAACTTTTGCCCTTGCAGGGTTAAATATGCTTTCTACAAACCTATCAAGCTAATTAACAAATATCTTGAAAGATAAATTTCTCATATGATAATTTAGAATAGTCTTGTCAGAAAACAATAAAAACCCATAAAAAAAGGAGATTCTGGATGAGAGGATACCTAAAAAACAAAATGCTAAGAGCTACACTAAGCATACTAATCGTGTTCTTAACACTGCAAGGCAAAGCCCCAGCAAAAACAAAAGAATTAAAAGAAGTAAAAAAAACAACCCTACAGGACTCCAAAGCATTAAAAAAAGATTGGAACTATATTGTATACATCACAGCAAATAACGACCTAAATAAATTTGCTTATTACAATATTGCACAAATGCTACAAATTGGCTCAACCGAATATATAAATATCCTAGTTCAATTGGATACATATGGAAAAAGAGAAGTTAGCCGATACTATATAGAACATAACAACCCCATATTGATTGACACCCAAAGCAACTCCCTAGAAAGCACAACCGGAACACCACAAAGCTTATACAAGTTTGCAGAGTGGGCAATAAAAACATTCCCAGCAAAACACAACGCTCTAATTTTATGGAATCATGGATCAGGAATAGAAGACCCTTCAATTTGGGGCAAAAAAAAATCTTTTTATCCTCACGACATGTTCAAATTAAACACAAAAACAGGTTTAATGGAGCTTGACCAAAAATTACTCAAAAAACGAGGTATAGCATTTAATGAAATCTTTGAAACATACCTTACAAATCAAGACCTAAAGCTAACTCTTGAATCAATATCTCGTGATTTTCTTGGCGGCAAAAAAATTGACATTATTGGAATGGATGCTTGCAATATGGCAATGCTAGAAATTGGAACACAAATAAAAAATACAGCCAAATATATGGTTGGCTCTGAAGAAATAGAACCAGGAACAGGATGGAATTATGCACGCGTTCTTCAACCATTTCTAACAGAAACACTTACCCCTGAAAGATTTGCCCAACACATTGTCCAAGCATATAACAACGAATACAAACATTCATATGGCGGGGTTTCTCAATCAGCAATCAACCTTGCCAACTATAATGATCTTGAAGAAAATCTAAATGATATCGCAAGTACACTATTAAACTTAATAAGTAGCCACAACAAAGATAGAATCTTAAGAAAATTAAAACAAATCAGAAGCAGCTATAGGCACACAACATCTTTTGCAAACAAAAGCTATATCGATATGCACCACTTCTATAAAAGCCTTCTAGAAAAAATAGAACTTATGGATCTTGAACTAGAAAACACAACCCAGGTAAACACGCTTAAAAAACTTCTTAGCGCGGGCATAGCATTAATAGAAGACGCGGTGACAGCAAACACATCAAGCGCAACACTTCCAAACGCTCGCGGAATTTCTTTTTATTACCCAACAACAAACATTCATGAGTCATACTTAAAAACAGAATTTGCACAAAATAACCAATGGATAAACTTTATTGATAAATACATAAAAGAAACAAAATGGTATTACTAATATATTAAGTAATATTGGTAATTAAAAATAGACATGGTAGAATACTTATGTCCTACCATGTCTATTTTTTGCGATTAAGGGGCTATTCACTTTTGAACAAAAAAACATAATACTACTGCGTTA
>CAZFDQ010000239.1:0-3731 GCA_964518205.1 uncultured Pseudomonadota bacterium
TTATTTATATAAAAAAGAGAAAAAAGTTGTAAGTGCAGTAGCTGTTTATGAGCATCTTTTAACTTTACAACCAAAAAATTATGAATTTTTATCTAAAACAATTTTACTTTATGCTGCAATTTCTTGGCCCGAAAAGTTTGAAGAGCGATTAAATGATGCTTTGTCGTTGTTTGATGCAAAGTCTGTTATGCAAGAGCAAATGTTTGAATTGTGTAAAAAAATAATAGATTTTGCATCAAACAAAGTTGTATTTGGGGCAAAGTCTTTTGATGAAATCTATGATCTGCAAGATGATCAAGATAGGGGATGGGTTGTGCTTTCTTTAAAATCTATCTTGGAAAAGAGAAATTCGCAATTGTTAGAATTTGTTGAAAATTTATAGAATTAAAGATTTATTATGTTGAAAAAAATAATAAAAACTTTTGCAATTTTATCAATTTTGTTTGTTTGCGTTCTTGTTTCTAAGGGACATCCAAAATTTTTAAAAGGAACGTACTCTATTTTTAATGAAGATTTTTCTCACTTATCTCCGATTCACGGAGCAATTGGGTGGGAAACTGATTATTTTCGTCGTATGTGGGAGCGGGGGAGTGATGCCTATAGCACCATAAAACTTGTTAAAAAAATTTATCATTTAGAAGCTGGAAACTTTGATGTAACAACATTTAAGTCGATGAGAAAGATTATTTTGCCAGAAAAGATGGGAATTTTAATAGGGGCAATAGAAAAGATACGAAGAGATGGTGAGGGACAAGTTTCTTTAAGTCATGATGAATTTAAAGAGCGGTTAGTTCAAGAAATAAAGATCGAAAAACAAATAAAAGATATTGAAGATCAAGAAAAGGTCTTAGGTAAAGAGTTAAAGGCATTAAATAATAATTTAAGAAAGTTAAGAGAAGAGGGGAATGATGCAAGTTCTCTTGAGCAAGAAATAAAAACAAAAGCAGAAGAAAAAGAACAATTAAAACAACAAAGAACGGGCTTACAGAAAAGAGCTATTGGAGTACAAGATTTTGGTGGAGGAAAAGGTGGTAGGGCTGCTTTAAGTGAGTTTTTAGATGATTTAACAAATTCTTTGTATGAATGTGGTTTTTTTGTTTTTGAAGAAGGATACAAAGCGCTATTTGCTCCGTTTACTACGTATATAATTTTATTAGGTGTTATTTATAGAAACGTAGAGTCAAGGGAATATTTTGAAACGTTTTTTGATTCTTTAACTATAGGTTTAGGTGTAGAACAAGGAGAATTATTTAATTTAGAAAAACCTCTTTCTGACTGGTTAGCAGATATTTTTTCTGTTAGGAAAAAAGATGATGTAAAAATGTATATCGATTCGCAAATCAAAGAGCAAGTAGAAGCTTCGGATTCAGATTTATTGTCATGGATATATGAAAATTACGAAGAAGTAGTTTTTAATGAATTGATGGATCAATATTATTTGATTGATATTCCTATTCAATCAGCACATTTTTACGGAACAAGATTTAATGGACAAACTTTTACTGATTGTTGTGAAAATGCAGTGCGAGCAATTACAAATCTGATGTTTTATGATGCTGAGCAACGCAGATTTGATAGGGAAATGCTACTACCAGATTTAGCAGATTCAGTACATGAAGATATTGTAGCTTTTTATGAGAAGTATAGTTCTGCAGACATTGTAGATAACAAAGAAATTCATGATGACTGGGCAGTCATTACATCAAACTTGCCGGGAGTTGCGTATGTGAAAGCATTAGCCGAGGATGGTACTGTTATAGAAACGCAACATAGTGTTCCCTTTATTTATTTTGAAGGCTATGAGCCAGAAGATATAGAAGAGGCAACTTTAGGTGGAAAAGCTTATAAAATTGTAAATCCTACAAAATATAAGTTATATGAAATAGCATTGGATTTAAGATCTTTAATTACAATCTTTAGCCGTTTTTTTGGTTTGAATATTTTTAATGTTACAAGAGAAGAGTATAATAATAAGGAATTTAATAGAACATATTTTCCGTTGTTAATGGAAAAACTTTCTTGGAGTGTAGAAGAAATCAAGCCGCAAAAAAATGAGCAAGCTTTAGGTATGCCAGATTTGGATTCTTATAATGTTGGGGTAAATATTAAATTTAAAACAGATAAAGAAAAAGAGTTTACATTAAAGATCACAGGTCTTCATGCGGAAACAGTTTTTGGTTTGGAAGAAAGTAAATTAACTCCGTATCGCAAAAATCTTTTTGAAAGAATTTTTGCAAGCATGGCAATTCGATTTGATATTCAAGCAGTTAGAGATTTAAGTTTGCTATCGTTATACAGGAGGGCTATTCCTGAAGTTGTGGTATTGGAAGATAATTCTACTTATCTTGATCTATTTGCAGATTACGTTGATCCATTTTTTAATTATTCATTTTTTCAGTATTTATACTTTTTGTATCCAAGATACATAAAAATCATTAGAGGAGAGCAACAACGTATATTTTCGTATGATGAAACGGATTTGATTGAAAAAGCTTTTACTGCCTCCTATCCCGACGATCCAGGCTTTGTTTCTATTTTAGAAAATATTTTAATGGCGTTGCCTATTGAACGTTGGCCAATTGTTAGTTTTAGTGCTGAACTGTTTAATAGAATAGTTGTTGAAAAGTTTTCAGATTTTGATTTTAAATTTAGGTTGTCTATTTTATTAGAATTGTTACAGCAATCAAGAGAAGTATTTCCTGAATTTTTTATTGAACAATTTAATTTGTTAACAACAGATGATTTCCAAGAAATAGATAAGTCTATAAGAACAAAATTTATTTTAAAGCTAGTTGATTATCAGGGGCGCTTTAGAGGACAAAGTGAAGCCATTGCAAAGGTATTAAATTTAATTAGGCAATATTTTTTGGAAGGTAATCCTTCTGTTGCTAGTCAAAAGATGTTATTAATTAAACTAACAAAACCGGGAGCTGTAGCTTTTAGGGGAAGTGTACAGATAAAATCAACTATATTAAAACAAGATGATTCATTTTTATTGCTATTTACAGAGCTTGCTTTTAAATATTGGCAAGCTTCTTTGGATCATAATATATTCAATGAATTAATTAGTTTAATAGTCAATGATGGTTATGAACAAGAAAAGCTTATAGTTCAATTTTTGGAAGAGAAATTTGATGATGTAGAGGTTGCGGTCCTTTTGAGCTTATTAAGTAATTTATTATTATATGAATTTGAGAGTCCGTTATTTAATATTGTTTTTAATTTTTGTAAAAATCGAAATTTGATTGTACCTAATTATGAAGCAATAAAAGAAGATTTATTTCGTTTAGTAGTTGAAAAAATGGATTATATAAATCGTGAGTATAAGGAGGAAATCGAAGGTTTTGGGGAAACTTTTTATCAAGAAGCGTATTCTGTTTTTAGAGACGAATTGTCTAAGTTTGGAATCTTGTTTGACGCGCTATCAGACAAACAGCAAAAAGATTTTTTAGATGCGATTCAAGGCATAGAACATAGTGAAGTTGTTTTAAAGTTTTTCAGAGAGAGGGGGCGTTCCTAAAAAACAACAGAAATCTGTATACCAGACTTTTCAAGGGCTTTTAAATTATCAAAACAGCATCCAATTGATGTTCTATTCTCAACTGTAAGCACTTGGTTATTTTCAACAAAAGAAAGACTTATTGGAGCTTGAATATTTTTATCTTCAGAACTTTCAAGCTCCGTTTTTATTCTTTGTAATACAGTTTCATCAAAGCTTTGTGGCAGTTCAA
>CAZFDQ010000240.1:0-1783 GCA_964518205.1 uncultured Pseudomonadota bacterium
AAAATAATTAATAAACACAAAATTACAATATTTTTTTTAACCCAAAACATTTTTTTTCATTTTTTTTTCAAAAAAATTTAAAATTTAATTTCTGAAACAAAAATATTCACCTCAAATTCAATACAAATCAAGTAAAAACTATAAATTTTTACTTTTTAGACAATATTTTGTCAGCCTTTAAAAGGAAGTTTGAGAGAACTAATAATAATTTTTGAATTTTTAACGGTTTTCAACAATTTTATCAACATCGTAAAATGTTAAACGTATCAATGCATCTTGCAATTATTTGCATGTCTGGAAACTGTTTTGGAAATTCTATTTTTATACGCGTTTTCATTTCTTTTACATAAGCAGCTATCTTGAGCAATCTCAATCGTATGGTTTTAAAAGTAGCGTTTGCATATTCGGTTGCCACTAGCATCTCTGTTCTAAAAGTGTGCAGTAAAACATAAGCAGCCGAATGCATAAACAACCTGAATTGGTTTGCCTTAAAACTATTACAAGACATCCTGTCAGATTCTAAATAAGTTTTACTTTCTTTTATATAGAGTTCCATTTTTCCACGAGCACAATATCCTTGCTCATACAATGCTTTTGTTTTTACACAGCGAATGTCTGTAACAATGTAGCGAATATTTGTTCCTTTTTCGCTTACTTCAACTTTAACAATCACACGTTGTTGTTTTTCCCATTCAACCGCTGCGTACTCAAAACTATGATACAATTTTACGAGTTTTCCTGAACTTTCAAATAGTTTTTTTGCTGATTCAATGGTAGTTTTGGCAAGTCTATTGAGTACTTGATTGCCTGTAAGTCCTGTTAAAAAATGTACTTTTTCTTGTTTGTCTGCCCAACCCATCAAATCTTTACTACAAAAATGACTATCTCCACGTACAATAATAAGTGTGTCTTTCCATATTTTGCGTAAGTGGCTTATTATTCTTGACAAAATTGAAAAAACATCTATTGATTTACTTCTTCTTCCTGGCTTTAATATTGTTGTAATTAATTTTCCGCTAAATCCTTCGTAAATATGCAAAGGCATAAAACATTTTTCACCATAGTAGGTATTAAACAATGCTAATTGTTGATTTCCATGTGCTATGCTATCGGTATCATCACAATCAATTATTATTGCAGGTGGTTCTGAACTATAGGATTCAATAAAATTATTAACAAACGCCAAAGCAATTTTGTATAATTCTTTATTTGAAATAGAATTTTCAAAACGACTCATTGTTGGTTGTGATGATAGATGCTTTTCGCTTTCAGGATTTTGCTCAACGCATAATTTAAAAATTAAATCATCTCTTAAAGTATTGCAATCATTTGCATCTTCATACCCAGCAGCAATTTGAAAAATTCGTTGTGTCAGTAGTGATTTTATTGAATGTTCTACATATCCTTGATGACGTTCATCATTAATACAATTTACTATTGTATTAATGATTGCTTTTTGTTTTTCTACTTCACGTAGCAATAATAAGCCACCATCTGTTGATATTTTTTCTCCCGAAAAGCCCAATTCTACTGATTTTTTGGATAATGGTGCTAATTCAAAAAGCAATGGTAATGAATTTTTTATTAATTCTTTTTTGCTTGAATCTAATATTTTTGTTTTTTTGCTCATAGAAAAGTTTGTTTTTTTGTTTTATGCATCAAAGATACTAATTATCAATGAGATGAACAAACTTTTCTTTTTTTTATGAATAATTCAGGTTAATAATGCTAGGAAAGAGGCATTAAAGAAAAAATTAAAAAATATTATAAATCGAAAAAATAA
>CAZFDQ010000241.1:0-3311 GCA_964518205.1 uncultured Pseudomonadota bacterium
AGGATTTGAACCTGGGACCTTTCGGTTATGAGCCGACTGCTCTAACCGCTGAGCTATGGGCCCACCAAATTTTTTATGTTATTCGTAGTGTAGAACAACTTTGTTTAGTTGTGAAGTAAAAAATCTGTTAATCGGCAACAATATCCAAACTCATTGTCATACCAACCAAAGATTTTACTTATATTTCCAACACTTTGAGTGAGCATACTATCAATTATACAAGAATGAGAATTGCCCGTAAAGTCAGATGATACTAGCGGAAGTTCACAGTATTGCAGGATATTTTGCAACTCGTTTTCCGATGCTTTTTTGAATACTGCATTAATTTGTTCTACGCTTAATTTTTGTGAAGTTGCAAAAGTAAAATCAACTAAAGATACCACGGGGGTTGGAACTCGAATGGCTTTTGCATCCAATTTGCCTTCCAATTCAGGATAAAGCTTTATAATAACCTTACTAGCTCCGGTCTTTGTTGGAATCATATTAAGCGCTGCAGCACGTGCTCGGCGTGGATCTTTGTGTTCAACATCAAGTAATACCTGATCATTTGTGTATGCATGCATTGTTGTCATGAGTCCTGATTCAAGATCAAAGTTCTCTTTTATAACTTTTACAATTGGTGCAAAGCAGTTGGTTGTACAGCTTCCAAGTGAAATTATATTATGTTTTGCCTTATCATAATTCTTATCATTAACACCTGGAATTATAGTGATATCTTCATTTTCAGCAGGAGCTGTGATTAAAACCTTTTTAGCCCCCGATTTTATGTGTAGTTCAGCTTTTTCGCGAGTTCTAAAAGCTCCTGTTGCTTCAACTACCCACTCAATACCTAAATCAGCCCAACCGATTTTTGCAGGATCTAATTCGGTTAAAATTTTTATATGATAACCGTTTACATCCAAAATCCCATTTTTGTACTCAACTTGTCCTGCAAACTCACCCATCACAGAGTCATATTTGAACAGCATTGCTATTTGTTCTGGATTGCCAGGCCCAATGTTTATAGCAGTAACCTGTATATCTTTTACGGCATCCTTATTGCCAAGTAGCGTGCGTAAAAAAGTTCTACCGATTCTTCCAAAACCATTTATAGCTATTTTTTTAGACATGAAAATCTCCGATTTAGATAAGTAATCAAAACTCATAATTTTTCAAAAAACTTATAAGTTGCGTAACGCCATCTTTGCTTTGAGTATGAATTAAAGTATGAGGTTGGTATTCATTAATATCGGCCTCTAATTCTTTTAATTCTTCTTTTGTTAACTTATCGATTTTGTTAAAAACATAGACAATTTGTTGATGCACATCTAGTTCTTCTAACGTTTGTTGAACAACTTCTATCTGGTTTTTCCAAGTAGGATTACTCAGATCAATTACATGCAACAATAAATTTGCGTGCTTAAGTTCATCCAAAGTAGTTTTGAATGCCTCAATTAAATGATGAGGTAGTTGGCTTATAAAGCCAACGGTATCTGAAATTAACCCAATTTTTTTATCGCCAATATAGAGTTCACGTGTTGTTGTATCTAATGTTGCAAAAAGTTTGTCTTCGACCTCCACTTGAGCGTGAGTTAAAATATTTATAAGGCTTGATTTGCCGGCATTTGTATAACCAACTAATCCTATAAATGGAATATGGCTTTTAAGCCTTCTTTTGCGTTGAACTTCGCGAGCTTTGGTTAGAATGTCTAGTCTTCTTTTTGCTTGGCGATATTTTTCTGCAAGATGGCGGCGGATATATTCTTTTGATGTTTCTCCAGGGCCTTTTGTTCCTGTGTAACCAGCTTGTTGTGCGAGTTCAATCCCTTTTCCTGCCAAGCGGGTTCTTAAATATTCGATTTCTGCCATTTCTACTTGAATTTTACCCTCGGCTGTATGTGCGGATTTATGAAAAATTTCTAGAAT
Source organism: uncultured Pseudomonadota bacterium (assembly GCA_964518205.1). Taxonomy (GTDB): domain Bacteria; phylum Babelota; class Babeliae; order Babelales; family UASB340; genus CAZFDQ01. Next base: position 1,906 of record CAZFDQ010000241.1, read on the forward strand.
TAATTTTTCGCGATCCCAAACAAGGCAGTCTAAGTATTCTTCTAAATTTCTTTGTTGCAATGGCGAAAGACTTTCAGAAAAAACCACTTCTTCTATTTCATGTTCGCTGCAAATGTCAACCAACTCTTTAAGTTTTCCTTTGGTGAAATAATTTGCTTTATCGATTGCACGAAGTTTTAGAAAGATAGCTTCATCGTATTTTAGGTCAAGTGTTTTAACAAGGCTTAAAAATTCGTCATAATAAGCTTGGATTGGTTCAATTTTATTATACGGTGCATGAATTCCGACGAGCAATGTTTTTGGGTGATATTCTTCTGTTGAAAATGGTTTTTTTGGCATGGGTTCCTCAGGATGATCGGCGTATTTAAATTTCTTTTTTTTTAATGAGGTATGGACTACTTCTCTAATAAATCAATTATAGCTTCACCAAATTCTTTAGCAAAGGCTGGACCTTGAGAAGTAATAATTTTTTCTTCTATTAGTGTTACGGTTCCATCGGGTTGAAAAATTACATTATTATCTGCAAAAATTTGTTTAGCTTCATCAGATGGATGAACTGTCGCTTTTTTATTTTCTAAAAGTCCGGCATAAACAAGCGCTATTACTGCATAACAAATTGCAGCTACAATTTTATTGTTTTTATTAAAATATCTAATTGTATCGTGTAATTTTTCATTTTTCCATAAGTATTCTATGCTTCCGGGGCCGCCTGGAATTATTAGAGCATCATAAAAATTGAAATCTTTAAAAGTTAAATTTGTAAAAAGTAGATTTGGAGTAAATTTAAAATTGTTTACACCAAAGGCATCACCTTTTTGTAAACCTGCAACATCAACGATATAATCTTTTTCGGTTAATAGATTATATGGGGTATAAAATTCTTCATCCCTATAACGTTCTGGCATTAAAACAAATAAGATTTTTTTTGACACAATAGCTCCTTTTTTGCTTTTTATACATCTATTAAAAAATGGCAGAATTATTGAATATTGCAAGATAATTATTGAATATTGCAAGATATTGTTGCGTAGGGTTTGAATTTATTTTTGTGGTTCTTTATAATACTCAAGAATATATCGAGTTGCTTTCCCATTTTCATAATAAAAATCAACAAGTTTAAAGCCAAATTTTTTCAGTGCATAATAACTACGCAAATTCCACATTTCTACATGGGCATTATATTTATTAACATTTTTGACTCTAAAATATTCTTTAGAGATTAGATCCAAAGCTTCTTGAATTCTTCCGCTACCCCAATAATTTTCGTTTAACCAGCATCCCATTTGTCCTGGATCGGTTGATTTTGGATCGCGAATTTCAACATGTCCAATCAGTTTATTATCTTTATTGTCAAAGATAACATAAATCATTGTTTTGCCAATTTTTTCTTTAGTAAGTTTTTTTTG
>CAZFDQ010000242.1:0-5390 GCA_964518205.1 uncultured Pseudomonadota bacterium
TATAGATAAAACAGGGAAATATATCTTAGACAGGGCTTTAATGGAAAATATTTATGCAAAAGAACCTGATGAAATTGAAGAATACCTTAACGAGTATTCAGAAGAGATAAAAAAAGGGGAGTATCCAAAAAACTACAAAATATACAAGCTTTCCGATTTTAAATATAAAGATGAATTTTTAGCTCATATTGAATCAGATTTAGAGCTGTTTGATAAAATTCTCAAAGACTTGGAGGATTTAGACCTTGTCAAAAATGACCCCAAAACAGACTGTTTAATTAATAATCTAGAAACAGTTTTGAAAGAAGAACCGAACACAGGAGAACCAAAAAGAAAAGTAATTGTTTTTTCTGAATATCTTGATACTGTCAAATATCTTGAGCCTATTTTAAAAGAGCATTTTGGCGATAGGCTGCTTGTTGTTGAAGGCGTTTTGTCCAACCAAAAAATATTTTCTATAAATAAAAATTTTGACGCATCATATGAAAGCCAGGAAAATGAATTTGATGTCCTCTTATCTACTGACAGAATTTCTGAAGGGTTTAATCTTAATCGTGCCGGAATGGTAGTTAACTATGATATTCCTTGGAATCCGGTACGTGTAATTCAGCGCGTCGGTCGTATTAATCGTATTAGTAAGAAAGTTTTTGACGGGCTTTTCATTGTAAATTTTTTCCCGACTGAAAAAGGTTCAGAGCTGGTTAAATCAAGGGAAATTGCTTCCAATAAAATGTTTCTAATTCACAACACCTTAGGTGAAGATGCAAAGATTTTTGATATTGACGAAGAACCAACGCCCGCTGGACTTTATGAAAGGGTTCAACAAAATCCAGACAATCTGGAAGAAGAGAGTTTTTACACACAAGCATTGAATATTTATGAGAATATCAAAAAGGAATATCCGGGACTTATCGAGGGTTTAAAAAAATACCCCCCAAGGATTAAGGTAGCAAAAAATTTTAGCGAAAATGAGCTTTTGGTTTTCCTTAAGAAAGGCCGACTATATGTTTATAGTGTTAAATACAGTAAAAACGGGAAAGGCCAAGTTTCTTCTACTACTTTTGAAGATGTGTTTAACAACATTACTTGTGAGAAAGAAGATAAACCATTAAAATTTTCCGCCCGTGCCTGGGACGCATACGAAGATGTTAAAAACTTCAAAGAATATCGCATTAATCCAATTAGTGAACAGAGCATAGAACAAAAATCGATTACTAACCTCAAATATTTAATAAACACTTTTCAGCATGAAGAAATAATGCCTCATAAAGACTTTCTCCGGACATTACTAGAGGATATTATTGACTATGGAACACTTTCAGATTATACCTTGCGCCGTATTGCTAACCTAGAAGTCAGCAATGAGAAGAAGACCAAGGAGACAGTCAAGGAAATTGATGTTATTAAAAAAGAATTAGGCGGTATAGATTATCTAGATAAAGAGAAAGACCGACAGAAAGATTTATCTAAAGAAATTATCATAGCCATTGAAAATCAAAAAATATGAGTAGAGAACTTTTACAAAGTGTTATAGATAGTTTTGACCTTCAAAAATTGAAGAGGTTTTTCTCTGTAAAAAACAGCAAGTTTCGTCCAATTGAAGAAAGTTTTGATTATTATAATACCGATAATTTTTACGAAGGTTTAAAACTCGGAGAGGTTTCTTTAGATGATGGCACACTTATAGTCTGTGCTTTTAAAACTAAACAAGAGCTTTCTGAACGCTCGGGCAAAAAAGCCCAATATGATTTAGGCAAAAAAATCTTAAAGGAAACCCAAAATGATGCCGGTATTTTTGTTTTTTATAATAAAGAAGGGAATTTTCGATTTTCTCTTATTTATGCTAACTATCTTGGCAAAAAAAGAGACTGGAGCACGTTTCGTCGCTTCACTTATTTTGTTGGAAAAGACTTAACAAATAAAACATTTAAACAACGAGTAGGGGATAGCTATTTTTCTAGCTTAGAAAAGATAAAGGATGCTTTTTCAGTTGAGAAGGTCACAAAAGAATTTTATGTAGATATTGCTAATTGGTATTTTTGGGCAGTCCAAAACAGTAAGTTCCCTAAAGACGCTGAAGCAGAGGAAAACGGCAAAAACATTGCAGTTATTCGTCTAATTACCAGAATGATTTTTATTTGGTTTATGAGAGAAAGAGGTCTTATCCCTAAAGATTTGTTTAATCGGAAAGAAATAAACAATATTCTAAAAGACATATCTCTAGAGGTAACAACCTATTACTTGGCAATCTTACAAAATTTATTCTTCGCTACGCTTAATACTAAAAGAAATTTTCATAAAGATTTGGATTTTAAAAAGCAAGATAAGTCTACTTACGGAGCATATTATGGTTATCATTATCTTGATTTATTTAAAGATTCATATAAGCTGAGAGAATATTTTGGCGACATCCCATTTTTAAATGGTGGTCTTTTCGAATGTCTAGATGATGATAGCAATGGAATAATCATTGACGGTTTTTCTGATAACCAGAAAAATCAACCTCTGGTTCCAAATAAACTTTTTTTCTCAGAAGAAACAGAAGCGAATTTAAACACTGAATATGGTACAAAAAATAAATCTTATAAAGTTAGAGGCTTAATAAACACGTTGTCGTTATACAATTTTACTATTGATGAAAATGAACTAGATGACCAGGAAGTGGCTCTTGACCCAGAACTTTTAGGTAGAGTTTTCGAAAATCTTTTAGCAAGTTTTAATCCAGAAACTTCCACAACTGCTCGCAAAGCAACTGGTAGCTATTACACTCCGAGGGAAATTGTTGATTATATGGTAACAGAGTCCCTTAAGGCCTATTTTAAAACACATTTACCAGATATCTCTGATTTAGATAATAAATTAGCTCAGCTTTTTTCAAAAGGTAGTGAAAATAACCCATTTAGTAATCAGGAGTCTAAAAAAATTGTAGAACTGATTGAGAGTGTCAAAATTGTTGACCCAGCGGTCGGCTCTGGTGCCTTTCCAATGGGCGCGCTCAACAAAATGGTCTTTATTCTTAATAAAGTTGACCCGGGAAATGAATTGTGGAAGCAGGCGCAATTGGAGGCAGTTAAAGCCATGCCCGATCCGCAGTTAAGACAGAATACTAAAAATCAAATTGAAGAGTTTTTTAAAGGAAAAAATGACGATTACGGCCGTAAACTCTATTTGATTCAAAAGTGCATTTATGGGGTGGATGTCCAGCAAATCGCGGTGGAAATAGCCAAACTCCGTTTTTTTATTTCGCTTCTAGTAGATGAAAAAATAGATGAAGAAAAAGAAAACTATGGTATTCAGGCTTTACCAAACCTTGATTTCAAATTAATGAGGGGTAATTCTCTGCAAAGCGTAGAAACCGAAGACTTATTTGGGAGTTGCAACAAGAAGCGTCTTGAAGAATTAAAAGAGCAGCTTTTTTTTGAACCAGACCAAAACAAGAAGAAAGCAATTAAACTTGAGGTTGACCGGCTTTTTAATGAGCTAACAGATAATAAAAGGCTGTTTGATTTCGAGCTGTATTTTTCTGAAGTTTTTAATCAAAATGGTTCAGATGATGTTGGGTTTGATATTGTTCTAGCAAACCCACCGTATGTAGGCGAAAAGGGGCATAAACATCTTTTCCATGAAGTTAAAAAGTGTAAGTTAGGCAGATTTTTCTTAGGAAAAATGGATTATTTTTATTTCTTTTTTCATTTAGCGCTTGATATTGGCAAAATAAATGCACAAGTAGCCTTCATAACTACTAATTATTATACAACTGCTCTAGGCGCTAAAAAGCTTCGTGAAGATTTAAAAAATCGTGCAATTATTTTAGAGTTGATTAATTTTAATGAGTTAAAAATTTTTGAAGCTGCTTTAGGGCAACACAATATGATAACTATTCTAAAGAAAGGCCAAAATGATTCCTTTTTTGCTAAGACAAGCATTACTAAAAGAACTGGAGTAGCAACTCCATCAATTTTAGAGAGCATAGTAAGCGAGCAAGACGATAAAACCCAGTATTTTAAAGTCGCACAAAAAAATATATATGATGGTATAGAATCATATATTAGGATTAACGGTATTTTTACTGACGATGAAGGAGATTTATCACTAAAAATTCTGGAAAAAATTAAGAATGGCAGTAAAGAATTAGGGATTGTTTGCAATGTCAAAGTAGGTCTTAGAACAGGTTTAGATAAAGTTCAAAAAAACCACCTAAACATAGACTCTAAACTAAAGTTGAATGAAGGTGTTTTTATAATTTCTAAAGCGAGAGCTAATCAAATTCCCCAAAAAGAGAAGTCTCTTATCAAACCGCTTTTTAAGAATTCTGATATCCATCGTTATTTTACGCAGAAGGACACAGACAAATTCGTCATTTATTCAACTAATCAAACAAATATAGAGGCTTTTCCGACAATATATAATCACATTATTAAATTTAAAAATCTTATTTTTAAAATAAGATGGGGTGAAAACGTACAATGGTATTCTATTGTTCGAAGCAGGGATGAAAGAATATTTTTATCCCCTAAAATAGTTTGTGCTCATAGAAGCAAAAGAAATGACTTTGGTTATAATGAAGTGCCATGGTATGCTTCATCAGATGTATATTTTATAACTCAAAGAGAAGCCTCAATATCATTAAAATATGTAATAGGTTTGCTTAATTCTAATCTTTATTATTTTTGGCTTTTAAATAGGGGAAAAAGAAAAGGTGATAGTCTGGAACTCTATCAAAAGCCTCTCTCAGAAATTCCTATTAAAATAATTCCAGAATCAGAGCAACTACCATTAATAAAAATTGTTGATAAAATTTTAACCATTACCAACTCTAGAGATTATTTGGAAGATTGTGCAAAAAAAGAAGAAGTCATAAAGTATGAAAAACTTATTAATCAAATGATTTATAGCCTGTATAACCTAAATTCTAAAGAGATAGAGATTGTTGAAAATTCTAGCCAAAAATAATGTAATTTCTACCACATGCCAGATTTTGTGTTTGTCTTCAACCTTGTTTTTCGAAAAACATAGTTTTTAACTCTTCGGATTGATAAAGAGCAGGGGGGAAAGAGCGCCAGCTTTTTCGGTCTGCTTGCCACAAAATTATCTGTATTGATTAACTTACTTTCGCTTTTTCAATAATTTTGCCCGTTTCACTGCTTTGCTGTTTCCTTTTTTTACTATGGTTTACCTGGTTAAAAAGCTTCTTCGCTTTTTATTATTTATCTGGAAACAGCGCAATCTGACACTGGAGGCTGGCTTATCGGGTGTCTGGGCTTAAAAAAAATTCTTTTTTTAACCCCCGACACCCTCAGCGGCTGGCGGCATTTCCCCCCTGCACCCTCCATTCCGCCAGCCGCTCCTTGCCTTTACAGGCAAGGTTAGAATAAAACCCTCGCCTGTTA
>CAZFDQ010000243.1:0-4365 GCA_964518205.1 uncultured Pseudomonadota bacterium
CGCTCGGGCGGGCAAAAAGGAAGGGGGTTGGGGGGAAGGAATTTTTGCCCGCCCTCGCTTTCCGATTCCGATTTTTCCGCCGCCGCCGAATTTCGTGCCAGTGAAACTGGCGCGCCGCCTTCGTTATTTTACATTACTCCGTTCAATCTGATCAAGTTTGTCTTGCAATTTTTGTATTTGGGCTTTTGTATCCGCAATATTTTCTTTTATGTATTGAATTTCCACTTTTATACCACCGATTGGTTCTGCGATATTATTTAATTTATATGCCCAAATACCGCCAAAAATTGCAAGCAATCCAACAATAAGAGAAACAAAAATTGGTATTAAATATTTTAAAACATTCAGAACGGCGGTTTTAGCGTCATTCTTTTTCTTTTCGCTATTATAGTATTTCGTGCGGCTAATTTCCAAAGGTGTTAGATTTTTACCTTCCTGAATTTGCTCGTCTTTCTCGCTTATACTTTCATTTTCTACGTCCTCGTCTATGTTGGTTGTATCATCTTTTTTAATATCAAAAGTGCTATCGCCAGTTTTGCGAGAGGTTGCCAATTCTTCACTTTTAATTCTTGTGTCTGCCATAAATCTATTCACTTTTTGCCGTCCAGCCGGCAATTAAATCTTTTATATTTCCGGCTTTATCAATTCCTTTATCAACAAAATCCAACACATTTTTTTGAATAATATGCGGGGAAAATTCTTTTTTAAAATAATCAACATCTACAAAAATACCTGCGGCTGGCAATTCGTCATCATCTAATAAAAATTCTTTTGATTGTGATTTTTCCATTGGTCCGGTTGTAACATTGAAAAAATCCTCACCAACAGCAAAGTTAAGAGGAAATCCAAGGTCAATTAAATCACCGTCAAACTTTTTTAAATCCTCATCTGATAAGCCTAAAAACTTTTTGCGGTATTCATCAAAAGAATTTTTAAAACTTTCAGTTTCAACTAAATAAGTTGAACGAACGCCAATGCGAGTTATTTTGCTTGTCGGAAAGTTTGTCCAAGCCAATTTTATAAAATCTTTTGCCTTTTCTTTAAAAAAATCTGCTGTATTTGGATAATTTGTAAATAGGCCAAGATTTCTAAAACTAATAAAAGCCACAATGTTTTCATTTGTTTTGCTTGAAAAATCAATCCTGTTATTTGATATATTCCATTGGTCAAAAAAAGAACCCGCCAGCAATTCCGCAGTTTCGCCCCTCTTATCAAGAAAGCGAGAATTTGGTTTATAGCGTATTTCTACTATATGTTTTGAAAATATTTTTTTCATAATTATTTTTTATAATTTTGCCTTTTATATGCCTCAATAATTTTCTCTAACAATTCTTTTGGTTTAGCTTCATATTTTACAAAGTCCTTTATATTATCATGTTTCAAGTGAAGTTGTCCCTCGCCAGTATTTCCTCGATGTTGCCCTTTTGAATAATACTTGTTTTTCTCTACTTCTTTAGAAGAAAGCACCCAATATTTAATGATATCTCGCCAAACACCAATCCAAATAAAAACATCGCAACATTTTGGTTTTACTTGCTGAAAATTCATATCAAATGGATTTTTTGATCCCCAAGCAAGTGCTTTTACATATAATGGTTCTTGACTTACAAAATCAACCGCTCGCGAGGCCTTAACCTCAATTTTGATCATCTTTCCGCTTGGTAATTGATATAAAAAGTCATATTCTCCGGAGTAATTTTCTTCTAATTTCTTCGTCGGCTTGATAAGCTCGGGGGCAAGCTCCTTCAAATGTCCCTGTGCCCATTGTTCGCCAAATCCTCGCGGAGCAGAAATTTCAAAAATATAGAGATACATATTTCGAGCGATATACTCATCTCTAACCTCCAAATAATCGTCCAGAGTTATTTTGTCTAAACCCAACAAGCTCGAAATAATAAATTCGTACTCATTGAATGGGTAAACAGAAATCAAATCGTCCAATCTGTTTTTAAGTTTTTCTTGATTTTCTGCAGATAAAGAATCGATCAATTTCTCAAGTTGTTTTTTTAAAATTTGCATAGTTATTTATTAAACTCCTTTAAATAATTTTTCTCTTTCGACGAAAGAGCATATTTGTCTATAATATAATTATCTAATTTTTCAAAGATGGTTTTGTTTTTAATGATTGAATCAACCATCTCAATAATTTCTTCAAATGTCTTTTTATCCCATAGAGGCAGTGGCATTTGTTCAATATGGCTTCTCAATACCTTTATACTTGAAAACTTTTTCTGAAAAATAAATTGATATAATGACGAATTGAGCAATGCGGCGATAACTTTTATTGGATAGTTTGGAATTTTGGGAATAATTACATTCGCACTATTCAAGGTTAGTTTCTGCCGATCATCATAAGCGAAAACTAAACGTTTTGAAATAAATCTGTAAATTAGTTTTTCTTTCGCACGATATTTATCTGTTGGTGCGACTTGCTGAAATTTTTCGGGCGTAAATTGAATGTAGTTTGTTGGTTTGCTCAATACAAAATTTTCAACATCTTTTCCTTTGTAGATAGGCTCAAATCCCTCTTTTGGATTATCTATGATAAAATTTTTATTATTTCCAGTTACAATCCCCAACGCCCAATCAGCCTTATTTTCTAAAGTTGTATGGTTTACATTATATATCTTGTCAATTATTTCAGCATCGAAACCATTTGAATGAATATCAAAAATTAAATTTTGATTTTTTAACCACCTTGTTTGTTCAATATCGTATTTTGTGTCCTCTTTGCAAATTTGTATATCGCCGTTTTTCTTTTCACTCTTTTTTATATCTATTCTTATAACTGGAGTAAATACATTTTTAAAAACCCTATCAAGATAAACAATTTTTTTAATTTGAGAATTTTTTAAAATAATTTCTCTTATATCCTTGTGTGTTTTTACATTTAAAATTGACTCCGGCAAAATAAACGAAATCACTCCGTTATTACGAAGTAAATCAATACTTTTTTTGAGAAAATAAGAGAAAGATTCAAAAGATGTTATTGCCGGATATAATTTTTTTAATTTTTCAACATCTTCTTTTGAAAAATGCACCCCCCATGGAGGATTTGTTGCAATAACATCGAAATCTCTTATATTTTCATCATTCAAGCTAAACAAATCATAATTACCAACATCAAAAAGTGTGTTTTTACAAACAATATTTGGAGCGAAATCTTTATTTTTAAATTTTATCAAAATATTGAGACGGGCAATTCTAACTGCAATTTTATCAAAATCAATTCCATAAATATTTGATGGATTTTCTACAATATCAGAAAAGGCTAATAAAAATTGCCCTGTCCCACAACAAGGATCAAGAACTTTTGAATCTTTTTTGACATATTCACCTATAATCTCATCAACAATAATTGACGGGGTGTAGTATGAACCGCTTTGAGATTTTTTACCCTCAAGCAACAAAGATTGATAGATAAAACCGAGGGTATCGCGCTGTTTCGGGATAGAGCAATCAAGCAAAAAAGAATAATCCGCCTGAATATGTTCTATTTTTATTTCCGATAGCCAATCTTTTATTTCTTCGCCAATTTGCTTATTAGAAAAAAACAAATTTTTTTCGTGGATAATATCTTCAATCGTCATTTCTGACAATATTTTTTCTCTTTTTAGAAAATTGAGTCCTATAAGTAAAAGGGCTAAAGAAATATCAATGTTTTTTTCTTGAACAAATTCAATAACCTTATTTAGATCATCAAGCCCGTTTTTATCTTTTAAGTATTCTTCAGGGATAAATGTTCGTTCAGCTTTTGATTTGTTTGCCCTTCTATTCAGTTTTTCTAAATTTCCATTAGCTATGTTTGATTTTATATTTTCAACTTCAGTCAAGTGGAAAAAATATTTTGTTTTTTCGCCAAGCGTTTGCAAATACCCACATTTTACCCAGTTTCTAACCGTTGCTGTTGATATACCCAAAAATGTAGCTGTGCTTTCAAGATTCAACACCGCCTCATTTTTATTATCCATTACTAATTTTTGAAAACCATTAGCCATAATTATTTAATTAATTCCTCAATAGGCATATTTAACGCCATGGCGATCTTTTTTAGGGTTTCAATAGTAGGATTGTCTTGCTTCCCAGCTTCAATATTGATAATTGTATTATTGGAAACATCAGCAAGACGAGCCAGTTTCTCTTGTGATAGGCTCATTTGTTCCCTCAATCGTTTTACTGTTTTTGCTATGTTGTTTTTGCTTGACTCTGCCATAATTTATTAGTAATATTAAATTGTGGTATACTTATATATGAACATACCTTCTTCCCACAATCTAATATTACCAAAATATTTGATATTAGTAAAGAAAAAAGGGAGTTCCTTGTCGTTGCCCGCGAATGGGTTGGGTGGGTCAAGGGCAACAT
>CAZFDQ010000244.1:0-3524 GCA_964518205.1 uncultured Pseudomonadota bacterium
GCTTGCTCCGGAAGTAATTATGATAAGTTTAGAATATCTTTCCACTATCAAGAAGCTGGTCATCGGGACTTTAGCTTGATTGATTACCGCCAAAAAATGGGCGGATTAATCTCAAAACTTTACCAAACTAACCTCTAAATCTTTTTCGAGACATGTTTTATTTTTCTGTCAGGAAATAAAAGATATAAAGAATGGCATTTTGGCAAACTTCAAAAAATCTTGATAAAATAGTATTAGCTTAAAAGCTTGATGTTTAAAATGAAAAAGACAAAGAAAAATAATAAATCTTTTTTCCACCATAAGCAAAAGCAAAAAATCCCCTTTGAGGCATTTTATAGAATTAATCTTCGTCATGATTTAGAAGAAGATCTTGCCTTTAGCTCCTTAAGGGCCATTTTAGAAATAAAAAAAGAAAGCACTCGGACAGCATTGTTGAGTGGATTGCTTAATGGAGTAATGGTCAAAGGACCTGGTCTAGACGAAGTGGTTGGTTTATTAAAAGCCTCTCTTTCGTTAGACAACATTGCGGAAGTTAAAAAACCAAAAGTTCAATTACCAAAAAGGAAAAAGCTTATCAGCTATGCTAGTAGCGGTAAAAAAGGCTTTAAAACAATGAATATCTCAACCCCAGCTGCTATTGTGGCGGCAAGCTTAGGAAATTATATTGCCAAAGCTTGCTCTCATTCAACCTCTTCTATGTCAGGATCGGCTGATTTTCTATCTGAAATTGGCATTAGTGTTATGAGCTCTACTAGTCAAAATATAAAAGCACTTAGAGAAACTGGCCTTGCCTTTTTTAGCATGGAAGAAAGTACTCCTTTTTTCGCTAAGGTTTATGGGGGGAGATTTTTTATGCCCCATGCATTAAGCTTTGCCTTAGCTGGATTAAGCTTTCCTATTAAGACAGATGTTTTATTTTATGGTTTATCCCATCCCAATATTGGACTTTCGATTCAGGTTTTTAATAGGTTCGGTTTTAGGAATGTTTTTGTAGTGACTACTACTGAAGATGGAATTCATTACATTGATGAATTTGGTGTTTCGGGGGTATCCACCATAGCAGGAATCAGAAACGGTGTTTTAGGTAAAGTGGTTTCAAGCTCTTTCTCAGATGAACTAAAATTACCTAGTCATCGTATGCAAGATATTGCTCAAAAAGAAAGTGTTAGAGAAAATATAAGGGCTGCGATCGACGTTCTTCGGGGTAAAGGGGAAGAAGCACGAACAAATGTTATTTGTGCAAATGCCGCGATAATTCACTACCTTAGTAATGGGCTACCTTTTGCCGAATCTTTCAGATTAGCTAAACTAAATGTAAAGAGGGGGAAAGCACTCGAAAAACTCTTTGAAATTATTGAAACTACTAATGGGGATAAATCAAGAATTAAAAAATTCTTGTAATTTAAAGGTTAGAATTATACTGACTGCTGAACTGATAGATGTGTAAAAAAAACAGCTGCAACAATGAGCAGTTAAAAAACATAAATAATATTGATAATAAAGAATGAGTTCAAGATATAAAAATCCAACTTCTGATAGAGAATCAGACGATCATGCCAAGAAAGAAGTAGTCATGGATGAAAAGTTTGTTCGCTCAATAATGGAGACCGAAGGTTATACGCCAATAAAGAATCAGAGCTTGGCTATTGGGCCAATTAAAGATAGCGATTTAATAAAAAGCAAGTTTTCTTGTCATTGGCGTCTAGAAGAGTTTAACGAAGTTCCTTTTTCTGATCGTCATCTCATAACTGGATTTGGACCAACTAATTCTCCTACTGGGGGAACGCTTTCGATGATATTAAGGGCTTTATTTTTTGATAAAAATACGTCTATCGGTTCAACTATTATCATTTCAAATTTAGGCGCATTTAATTCGCGCAATATTAGCCTTAGTAAGATTCAAAAATTGACACCAAGATTTATCGAGTTCATTCGCCTATTGGGTTATGAGGGGGAAATTAAAACTCATGATGATAGAGACGCCTTGATAACTTCAACATTCACTTCAAAAGTTCTAAAAATTAGCGATTTTACTAAAAACCAAGAAGCAACAGCCAAACTTTACCAGAAGCTTGGTATTCAAGGAGAGGATTTTGGAACCTATATTGATATGAACTTTACGGTAGCAGATATTTTATTTCCAGCCATTAGTAACAGAAAGGAGAGAATTTTGGTTTTTGTGGGAATAGAAGAGTACTACTTTCCCAAGTTAGCTCAAGAGGCGATAAGGCGATTTAACCAAATGTTTAAATACATGTTTACTCCAACAAACACAAAGGTTTCTGCTATTTTTGGCCACTTGATCCGAGGTCTTAATAATTATCCGAAAATGTCGAAAAGCATTCCAGAATCTTCAATAAGCCTTGGCGAGAGTAAAGGCGCTCTTGCTCAAAAGATACTCAAGTGTTCTAGCCAAGATGAAGAAATTATTTTACAGATGATTCAGTTGGTTTCTGACTGGGACAGTAAAAAATTAAGCGAAGCCCAAGAAGCTTTTAAAAAAAAAGGTAAGGAGTGGCAAAAAATTAAAGAAGAATATTTAGAATATTTTTTTAAAATTAAAAAGCATTGGGAGCATACTAAGCCCAAAAAGCTAACGACATTTAATCTCAGAAAAAACCTGCTTAATCAAGATAAATGAGAGCCGAAAAAAAATTTATAAGCCACTTAATTTTCCCTAAAAGTTGGAAGGGTATTCTATACAGGTTTTACATTTGCTTAATCCCTTTATTTATCTTTTTGAGAGAGAATTATATGAAAACAGTGCTTACTTTTCGATTTGCTTTCTTAATTTTTGAAGGCATATTCTTTTCGAGTCACTATCATCTAGGCGATATTAGAGATTTTCAAGAAGATATAAAAAGAAAATTCCGTTGGGAAAAACTATTTTTTGAAAGTCAGACAAAAACAATATTAACCGTTGTTGCCCTAAAGCTTATTTTTGGGTTTACGGTTATTTATATTTTTAATCAAAAGCTACTCTTTCTAGCAACTAGCTTAATACTTTTACAAATATCCTATGATTCCCTTCTCAAAAGACTAATGCCTATATTTTCTATTGCCATAGTTGCCCTTGGTTACTTGACTAGAATATGGGCAATGTTTATAGGACTAAATATAAGTCATTATCTTCCTCAATTGTTTGGCCTAACATTTTTTGTTTTCTTTCATTCTTTTTATATGGGTTTATGTCAGCATAAATTTGAGGTACTTCTTCTTTATCAAAAAAAACTGTTTCCAAAACCAGGTCTTTTATTTTTCAAATCAAAAAACTTAAAGTTACTTAGCGGTTTAATAAAACACTCTCTTATAATATCTTTTGTTTTCACCTCAGGCATCTATCTGAAAATTTCTACTCTATATAATACTAATAATTTCACTTTTAAACTTGTTATTTAGTTTGGGCTTGAGCTACATAAGCTCTGAGCAACTATCAGGAACAATTAATTTCTTATTTTCTCAGATATTTGTACTTGTCTTTTCCCCCGTGCTTTATAATAATTTCGAATTTGTTTTTATAACAG
>CAZFDQ010000245.1:0-1661 GCA_964518205.1 uncultured Pseudomonadota bacterium
ACATTAGTCCATTCGCCATGATAACAAAATCCTTCAAAAACTCTTGTTACGTTACTTCCTTTGGAACAAGCCCAACTCCCATCTGCCGTTGGAGGGAGTTTTGTCTGTACTCCTCTGGTTGAATCTACAATTTTTTCAGGACAATCATTGGACGCAAATATAAAAGACCTTTCATTAAAAGCAGAATTCGGCTGATACAATATCAAAAGGCTGAATATTAAAAAACCCAAAATGAACAAAAAAAAACTCTTATCTTTTAAAATTTCCCTCATTTCTTTTTTCACTTTTATTTAAAACTACTAAACCGCCATTATTTGATCCAAAAGGAACCTTATGACAAGAGGCGCTATTAAAGCAACAGCCAAGCCAACAATTATATATACCAATGCTTTATTCGCTTTTTGAATTTTCGCCTCATCTCCAAAAGAAAGAATGTATGTAAAACCAGTAACAACTATGAATACCACCGCTATTATGACTGCAAGAGACATGAAAAAATCAAGCGCGAAATTTATAAACTCCTCTAAATCCGCAAAACGTGTGACATTATGCTCAAGTACATCCCAATCTGGATTTTCCATAAGTTCATACTACTTATATTATCTCCGACAGTTTAAGCAACAAATTCTACTGTTCTCTCAATATCATATCCTGTTTCTTCACTGGCTCTCTCCAACTGTCCTACAACAAAGTTAACAATCAAGAAAGCGATAGCTGCGATAACCAAACCAATGATAGCGTATGTGATACCCTTTGTAGCTTTTTGAATTTTTCCTTCATCACCACTAGCAGTAATATACATAAAACCATTCATTATCAAAACAGCTGCGGCAATAATACCAGCCAAAGCTATCAAATATTGAAGCATTGTAACAATCCAACCAACTAAATCATTCCCATATCCAGGAATTGGATCTACATTGGCTGCCTGTGCAAACAAAATACTAGCGGAACCTAACCAAACAACTACAGTTGCGAACAACATTGTTGATGCTTTTTGAATAACTTTCATATCTTTTCTTTAATTTAAAATTATATAAGTTATATTTTACAAAATATACCAGATTCTTTTCCTTTGTACAATAGCTACACAGTTTGTATTATTCAAAAGAATTCTAAACAACAATTTCTGTTTTTTCTTCGAAGGAACAACCCATATTACCAGATTCAGTACCTATTCCCTCAATAACAAAGTTTACAATCAAAAAAGCTATGGATGCAACGACTAAACCTACAATAGCATAAGTGATTCCTTTCGCTGCTTTTTGAATTTTTCCTTCATCACCACCAGCCGTTATATACAGATACGCATTCAAAACCAAAACGGCTGCAGAAACAATTCCAGCTAAACTAATAATCCAAACAAAAACATTCAAAAACCAACCCGAAGAATCAACACCAACATTGGTACTCCCTATTTGTGCAAAAACAGAGTTAATTTTCAAGAAAGAAAGAAATAATAAAAAACTTAAAACATTAAATGTTTTTTTTAATATTTTCATATTAATAGTTTAAAAAGTTATTTTAAAATTACTCTGCCGCAGGCAAATTTACAATAACAAAATTCACAATTAAAAACGCTATTGCAGCGATAACAAGACCAATAATTGCATTTGTAATCATTTTTTGAGCCTTTGCAATATTTTCTGGCTCACCATTCG
>CAZFDQ010000246.1:0-6696 GCA_964518205.1 uncultured Pseudomonadota bacterium
ATGATATGGGTTATTAACCCAATTGATATGATTTGTTCAAAAAGATTATTTAGATAAATTGTTATAAAAATTAGTCGGGTAAAAAGTAGGCCGAATAATAGTAAAACCAGTAGTGCGCCAATAAATCCCCATTCTTCACAAATTACAGAAAATATAAAATCGGTATGATCTTCGGGTAAAAATGCAAGTTTATTTTGAGTTCCTTTAAGCAATCCCTTTCCCGTTAATCCTCCAGAACCGATTGCTATTTTTGATTGCTCAATTTGATAGCGCTCTTTTTTAATATCTCCTTCACCAAGCATTACCATGATTCTTTGTTTTTGATATGGTTTTAAAACCTTCCATAAAAATGGTGCACCAACCAGAATAATTAACCCTGAAATAAGAAAAAACTTTTTATTGATTCCAATGAACCAAAACAAAATAACTCCAGACAAAAGAGTGATTAAGGCTGTGCCTAAATCTGGTTGCTTTAGAATTAAAATAAAGCTTAAAAATAATATTAACATGGGAAATATAAATTCTTTAAAGTATATTTCGTGATGAACGGGGTGATATTTGGGCTGGTTTTGTTCCTCAAAATAAAAGGCAATAAAAACAGGCAAAAATAGTTTTGTAAGTTCTGATGGTTGGAACTTGAAAAAGTAAAGAGAGACCCAGCGCTTTGCGCCCATAGTTATCAAACCATTAATAAATGTGTAACTAAGTAATACTAAAATAAAAAAATATGCCAGGTATCCCCATTTATCCAGAGTTCGTAAGTCTTTTATGCAAAAAAAGAAATAGATGACAAGGCCGCTTATTGTTCCAAATAGTTGTTTTTTAAAAAATACAGAAAATGGTTTTTCTGGACTGTATGTTGAACTGAATACAAATAATAGTCCAATCACTAAAAGAGCTAGAGTTAAAGTAAAACTTGCGAGGTCGAAGTATCTAAAGTATCTTTTATCTATCATAAGGTTATTAGCCCAAAGCTTGTTTATAATTTATTTAACGAAATTTATTCTACCATGATTCCATTAAAACTAGAGCTAAAAAATTTTTTAAGTTACGGAGAAAAAGTTCAAACAATAGATTTTAAAGATTTTTCTTTAATTTGTTTTTCCGGAAAAAATGGAAATGGTAAGTCTGCGTTGCTTGATGCAATCACATGGGCTGTTTGGGGGCAGGCAAGAAAGATTTCTGGAACCATAAAGCCGGATGCAGGATTATTGCGCTTGGGGCAAACACAGATGGTTGTAAGTTTTGAATTTGAATTTAATACAAGCATTTATCGAGTTAGGCGCGAATATGCAAAAACTTATGGGAAGCCTTTTGTGGCCTTAGACTTAGAAGTTTTTGATGAATCACAAAAAAGATTTGTATCATTAACAGATAAAACAATTCGGCAAACACAATTGAAAATCGAAAAACTATTAGGTCTTGATTACGAGACTTATGTAAATTCTGCATTTTTACGGCAGGGTCAGGCTAATGAATTTTCCCAAAAAACGCCGAAAGAGCGGAAGCAAATATTAGCAAATATTTTAGGCCTTTTTCGTTATGAAGAACTGCAACAAGCGGCTCAAGAACAAGTAAGAAGCCTGGGAGATGAGAAAAAGTTGATTGTAAAACTGCAAGAACAAGCAGATTTAGAAATTGCGAAAGAAAAAGAATTAAAGCAACTTTTAGAAAAAGATAAAAAATATCTGGAACAAATAAATAAAGAAGGCAAAAAGTTGCAAGAAAAGCAGCAAAAGATAGAAAAAAATAAAGAGGAATTTTTTAAACAAAAACAGGAGCTTTTGGCATTAGAAAGGGATCAAAATAGTTGCAAAAAACAGCAAGATAATAAACTTAATTTATTTAAATCTGTTGTTAGAGAGTGGAAAGCAATACATTACAAAGCATTGCTTTTGCCAAACTTACAAGAGCTAGAAAAAGAAAAAGAAAAGTTACATAAGCAAGAAAAAGATCTTTTAGCCTTGCAGCAAAAAAGTTTAACTTTGCAAGAACAGGTTTTGAAAGAAAAAGAGGTTTTTCAAAAAAAAGTTTATGAACAAAAATTTATAATCGAATCAATTGATCGGAAAACAAAAAAAGAGAAAGAACTAAAAGATAATTTAAAAAAGTTGCAAAAAGAGTTACTTAATATTGATAAAAAATTGAAAGAAAAAGCTAAATTTGAAAAAGGCTTAAGGCATACTATTAACCAGTTTGAAAAGAGACGCAGCTTTTATCAAGTACTTATTCAAAAAGGGAATTGGGTTAAAGCACAGATTGATGAATTGCAACAAAAAAGTAAAACTATTCAAGCTCAAAAAAGTCCGGCTTGCCCTTTGTGCGAACAGGTGTTAACTATAAAGCGTAAACAATTTTTAGGATTAAAGTTTAACAAAGACTTTAATTTTTTATCTTATCGGTTTAGCCGGATTTCTGGTTTGATTAAAAAATTAAAAGAGCTTTTGCTCGTGCAACATGAAGAAGTTAAAAAGTTGCAAAAACAACAGGACATTTTTAACAAATTAGAATTACAACTAAAAGAATTGCAGGAAAAATCAAAAAAAGTAGAGTTAGAGCTAAAACAATTTGAAAAAGAGATTAACAGCTTACAAAAGCAAGAAAAACAAATTGAGCAAAACTTAAAAAAAGATAATCTTTTAAAGAAGTTAGAAAAAGAGCTTGCCGATTTAAAATATGATAAAAAAGTTCATTTGCAATTGCAGAAAAAACTTGCAGCAATCGATAAGTCATTAAAAGAGTTAGAGATTATCAAACAAGATCTGCAAGCGCAAAAGGAACGCAAAAATAATGTTGTACAGCTTGCAAAAGAATTAAAAGAATTGAAAAACTTAATTGTTCAGATTGAACAAAAAATAAAAAAATTAAATTTTGATCAAAAACATGCACAAGAGTTAAAAAAAGATTTTTTAGAGATTAAAAAGCAGATTGAAGAAAAAATCTCGGAAAAAGAAAAGCTTTTGCAAAAAGTTGGAAGCTTAGAAAATGAGTTAAAAAGAATAGAAAAACAAAAACAGCAAAGCAAAGAGCGTACAGAAAGACTAAAAGTTGTGTGGCAAGAGATTGAAGATTATCAACAACTAGCTCAAGCTTTTGGCAAAAATGGAATTCAGGCTCTTTTAATAGAAGATGCAATTCCACAAATTGAAGAAGAAGCAAACAGTATTTTGGGGCGTTTAACCGATAATCAATCGCAGGTTTTTATTGAATCGTTGCGAGATTTGAAGAGTGGAGGAGTAAAAGAAACGCTTGATATTCAGATTTCTGATTCAGCAGGAATTCGACCTTATGAAATGTTTTCTGGTGGTGAAGCATTTAGGGTAGACTTTGCATTGCGAATTGCCATTTCAAAACTGTTGGCTCGTCGTGCTGGAACTGCGCTTCAGACGTTAATTATAGACGAGGGTTTTGGTTCTCAAGATGAAGATGGCTTGACGAGGCTAATGGAAGCGATTTATGCGATTGCCGGGGATTTCTCTAAAATTATTGTGGTCTCTCATCTTTCAAGTTTTAAGGATAATTTTCCGGTTCACTTCTTAATTGAAAAAAATGCATCGGGATCTTTTATTTCTGTTGAAGAACGGGGTTAAATAGTTATTTTGTTTACATCTTTTATCTCTTTTTTTTATACTTTATGTAGATCATAATTTTTTTATTTGGGGAGGGCGGTATGAATAAGAAAAATATTTTTATAACTCTAATTGTTTCAACAATTGTTTTTATTGTCGCTTTGCATGCTTTTGGGGTGCGATGGAGTGGGCAGATGCTTCCAATTCTTTCTTATATGCAGGCAGAATCTATTGAAGATATAGCAAGAGAGAGTGCAAAACAGCCAGATATTCGTGAATGGTTTGGTGACTTGGGTGAGTCAGCTTTAAAGATGGAAATTCGTAGACAGTTTTATCTATTCACAAATGGTGGCTTTTTAGATGAGATAAAAGACTTTAGTTTTACTATTGATGAGCTTGATAAAGCTGGAATGCTTGAAGCAAGATTAGAAGATGCAAAAGAAGATGGAAATTTAGATCTTTCCAATCTAAAAATTGGAGATTTGTATGGATTGGATAATGTATTGGATAGACTTGAAGTTATTTTGGCTGGTCTTGATTTAAGTAATAACATGTTAACAGTTGTTTCTAATTATGATTTTTCAAATTATCTTTCTCGTTTACAGGATTTAAATTTATCATATAACCAAATTGAAGTTTTGGCTCAAGGTTGTTTTTATGCATTAGAAAGCTTAGTATTTCTAGATTTGGGACATAATAAAATTACTAATTTAGTTGGTGTTTTTGATGATTTGTTTAGATTAGAAAAGTTAGATATTTCTGATAATAAAATTAAATTTGTGGAGGAATCTTATTTTGCAGGTTTGGATAATTTAAGAGAAATTAATTTATCAGATAATGAAATAGAAGGTTTTGAATTAGAAGGTGTTGATATAGCTTTATAAGATTATAGGTAGAAATCGGTATGTATCCTGAAACAGCTTAGGATACATACCGATTTCTACTCTTCCAAATTCTTATACACATAATCATAATTCCAATAAAAAACAAAACATGAACCAATAAAGACATTCTTAAATCTTTGTTGATCCAGAATGGTAATTGTTCAGATGGTAAAAATGCAATAAGCGGAATTCTACGTAAAATCACCTTCACCGCCACAAGGCCAGCATGAGCCCCCATACCAGTATAAAGTTTTTTTGTATCGATAAAGATCAAATTTAATAGAAAGCCGAGCAAAAATAATCCAAGACCTAATCTCCATTCGGTTGAAATTAAATTTAATGGGTTTGATAAGTCGTGAACAAACATAAAAATAATTGAGGTAAATAGCGCTGCTATTATTGGTTTGATTGTTTGGCTGAAAAAAAGATACAGAGTTCCTCTAAAAATAAGTTCTTCACTCCATGCTAGAAAGAAAACTGTAATAAGTCCCAATATTGTTCTAAAGATTAAGCTTAAAGAAAAGCTTCCCCATTTTGGATTATAAGTAACATATCCTGTGGCGAACAGAGTTAACAGCAAAAGAGAGTGTAATAAAAAAAAAACAGCAAAGTATTTTAAAAAATTAGAGATCCATTTTTTGTTTGCAAAGAAATAAAGATTTGTTTGTAAATATTTACGTAAAAAATTTTTTGATTGAATAAAGAGTAGTAGTAAAATTTGATATATAACCAAAAATATAAAAGCAATTTTCCCAATGCCGCGATTAGCTAATAAATTAAAAGAAGGATCTAATTTTTTGGCAAGTGGCTGTAAAATTAAAAAACCTATAAAAATTGATAGGGCCGATAATGCAATCGGCCCTAATGTTTGCCAAATTTGTTTGTGTACTACCCTCATGTACAACTATGATGAACGGAGTTGTTCTTTGAGATGTTTACCTGGTTTGAATCTAGGAACGCTAACTGCTGGAAGATTGATACGTTCTTTTGTTGCTGGATTGATACCAACTCTTGCTGGACGACGTGATAACCAATAGGTTCCAAAGCCAGTTAATGAAACTTTATCACCTTTTTTAAGTGATCTTTCAATGATGCGTGTAAAAGATGCCAAAACTTTTGCAATGTCTTTTTTGCTGAAGTTTGTTTCTTCGCTTAAAGCATTGATCAATTCGCTCTTATTCATATATATCTCCCAATTTTGAAAAATGGTTAAATAATTATAAATGATACTACAATACTACTCCCATAAATTTAGCCGTTAATAACAAAGGCTTTCAGAGCGAATTTAGTGTGTGTTTAAAGCTTTGTCAAGTAAAAATGGGAAAAAAACTTTATTTTAATTATGTATTTTATATTGCAATTTTTTTGTAACTATTAAAAATAGGCTATTTTACAGGTAAAAAAAGGATTTCTTTTCTGAATGAAAGTTTGTTTCTTGAAAGTTTTTTGAAAAAAATTTTCTTTATTTTGATATGCTAATTATAAAGTTCATAAAATGAAAGGATAGCTATGTTTATTGATACTCATTGTCATTTAAATATGATTGTAGAAAAAAAAAGAGATGTTTTGTTAACAGAAAATAATTTTTTGTTTCTTGATCCAGTAATAAAAGAAGCAAATCAAGTTGGTGTAAAAAAAATTATTAATATAGGAACTAGCTTAGTAGAAAGTATTAATTCCACAGTGTTAGCACAACGTTATGATGGTGTTTTTGCAGCAATAGGTATTCATCCTTGTGATTGTACTGATGATTGGAAAAGAGATTTTGAAGATATAAAAAAATTATTGAAAAATAGAGAGCAAAATAGAATTGTAGCAATTGGAGAAACTGGTTTAGATTTTTTCCATAGACCTTTTCATAAATCGCGACAATTTGATGCTTTTAGGTCTCATCTCGAACTTGCGATACAAAATGATTTACCCCTTGTTGTTCATGTTCGTGAAGCTGCAGATGAAATTTTAAAAGTTTTGCAAGAATATAAAAATGAGATGCGTGGTGTTATTCATTGCTTTTCGCAAGATAAATGTTTTGCCGATACGGTTTTGAGTTGGGGATTGTATTTAGGAATAAATGGTCCAATAACTTATCCTAAAAACCAAGAATTCAGAGAATTAGTTGCTCAACTTCCATTTGAAAGAATTTTATTAGAAACAGATGCGCCTTTTTTGCCGCCGCAAGCATATCGAGGAAAACAAAATAGGCCTGCGTATGTTCCAATTATTGCTCAAACAATTGCTGATTT
>CAZFDQ010000247.1:0-3860 GCA_964518205.1 uncultured Pseudomonadota bacterium
AAACTGAAGTAGAAGATTTTGATAATAGATATGATTTAAAAGAATTTTTAGAATCAAAATTTAATCGAGATGTTGATATTGGATATTTTGATTGTGTAAGGAATTTTATTAAGTTGCATATTCAAAAGGAATTGGTTTATGCCTAGTAGGCTAATTGAGTTTTTTATTCTTGATATTTTAATAGCAATAGATTCTATTAAACGCCACACAGCTAATCTGGAAAATGCTCAAGATTTTGCATATGAAGAGCTGGTTTATAATTCTTCGTTGCGCGATTTAGAAGTTATTGGTGAGGCGATGAAGAATATTATGAGTAGTGAAAAACTAAAAAGTTTTGCAAAACCGGAATGGCGTAGAATTATTAGTTTTAGAAATATTGTGGCACATGAATATTTTGGGATAAGTATTAAAGAAGTTTTTACGATTATAAAGACAAAAATTCCCGTATTAGAAAAAGAAATGTTTGAATTAATTAAAAATTTTAAAGATGATAAAGATTTATGGATGGCTATTAATGGATTAAGAAAAGATTTGGAAGTTTTAAATCGTAAGGAAGGCTTGAAATATATAGATAAAATTGAATCTTTTTTGAAAGCTTCTTAATATTAATCAATTTTTATTGAAAAAGGGTGTGTTTTCGCGCCCCTTTTTATTTTATACAAAAAAAAGTTATTAGTCTTGATACAGCTGTTGGTTTTGTTAAAAAGGATATTTCCGGAAATCGGCTTGCGTTTACTATTAAGTTTGAAAAAACTAGTATTCATCAATAGGTTAAGATGTTCTTGATAAATACTTGCTTTATATTGGATACTCCTCTAGGATTTTTAATCAACATAAAGAAAGGGATGGTTATGAGTATTAAATGCAAATTCTGCAATTACGAAATGTCAACTTTTGAATTTATAGGTAACATGACAACCATGCGAAGAAATAGCAGGACATTCGCTAGATAGTGGAAAACATGTTCAGTTAGATAGTTTAAATACACTTTTGTCCAATCCAGATAAGCAGGCAATCAATCAATTTATATTTAATATTGTCAATGAGCAAAAGATTTGGTGCATTATTTGTGATAAATTTAATGGTTGGGTTGATTTGGAGGAAAAGAACTCATAATAAGTCTGATATTAAATATTGAATTTGTTCAAAATCAAGAAAAATGCCTTGTAAATTTAAAATTAATTCCAAATTTACTTCCAGCCAAATTCGCTATAAAAATTTTTTTTATCCACTTGTTCAATAACATGTTTTGAAACTGGCATAATATTTTCTGGTAATTCACTAAGAGTAAAACATTTTATATCATCGCATTTGTTTGGTTCTGCGACCTTTTGTTGGCCATTCCACTCTGTTGCCTCGAAAAAGAAGTTTACATTTTCACCAAAATGGCCAGTTTTATGAACAGTATGAACAACCTTAATGTTTTCTTCTTTTAGTGATATTCCAAGTTTTTCATTTGCTTCTCGAATTATAGCTTGGGTCATTGTTTTGTTGCCATCAATTTTTCCTCCTGCACAGGCATAATGCCCATCACAGTATCCAGTATTTTGGCGCCTAATTAATAAGACTTCTTTATCTTTTCGTAAGATTAATGAAACAAAAGCTGTTATTTTAAAATATTCTTTTTGCATGAACCCTCCCTTTAATTTTGTGAATTAATTTTGACTTATAAAAATAATCAAATTTGAGGTTTTTGTTAAAAGACAAAAACTATTTTTCCCTTATATTTAAGGAATAGGGCTAATTTTTTGTAAATATAAGTTAAAATAGTATTATATGTAAATATGTTTTTTATATTTAAATAAGCTTTTGTAGGAATTAGAAAATGGAACAAACAAAAAAAACAAGTTTGTGGAAATCGATTAAAGATATAATTGTTATTTTAGGAGCAGTTTTTATTTTAAGAACTTTTGTTTTTGGTTTATATCATGTGCCAACACAATCTGCAGAACCAACAATTTTGGTTGGAGAAAGATTATTTGGTAATAAATTTATTTATTTTTTCAAAGATGTTGCGCGTGGTGATTATATTGTTTGTGAAGATCCATATTTTAAATATGATAAATCGAGCCCTTTAAAATCTTTGTGGCAAAAGCATGTTGGTTTTGGAATTCCATTTTTAATACCATCAGGTCCTGATAACTGGACAAAGCGTGTTATTGCAATTCCTGGAGATACAATTGAAGGAATAGTTGAAGATGGTAAGACTGTAATTTATTTGAATGGCGAAAAATTGGATGAAACAGAATATGTTAACCCATATCCTTTAATTCGCTTAAAAAAAACTTATGGTTTGATAGATGCAGATAAAATTGGGTCACTTCCTGTTCCGGATTTTTTACGCAAAAGAAAAATGGAAGGATATTATACCTATGATCCAGAAAAAAGTTTTGAGGATCAGCCATTTTATAACATGACCAAAGAAAATGCAGTAAAAGATTTAAGAGGGGATTTTCTTTTTAGAAAACCATATTCTCCTATTTATGGAAGAAGCGAAGGCGGAGTTATACGAGATATTTTTGGTCGTATTTATTACGAAGAAAGCATAGATAATTTTGGACCAATAACTTTGGGAGAAGGTAAATATTGGTGTATGGGTGACAATAGACAAAACAGTGCAGACAGCAGATTTTGGGGTGTTTTAGATAAAAGCCAAATTCATGGTAAAGCCAGTTATATTTTGTGGTCTATTGATAGCGTTGAGCCTTTATGGCTTTTTGATCTATTAAAGTATCCAATTGAATTTTGGACTAAAAAAGTTAGATGGAATAGGTGTTTTAAGGGAATAAATTAGTCGAGAGGCAAAATGAAGATACATAAAGGCCTTACTCCAGAGCATTGGTTTGAGTTTTCTTTATTTGAACAGTTGGCCAATGTGGGGATGGATATTGAAAGAACAATTCGATGGAAGAAAAAAGGCTATTTTGAATATAGCCAAAAAGCCTTTGAAAGAGTGTTGGAACTTTTGGATTTAACTATTGCTGATCCAAAAAATAGAAAAAGGTTAAAAGAGATTGTACGAACCAGAGAAGCTTTGGTAGACCATTTTGTTTACGACAATGAATATAATTCTACAGATGAGATTTGGCAAAAACATTTTTTTGCTTTTAACTATGCTGCAGCACTGCAAAAGGGTAAATAAATGAGTAAAAAAGATTGCTGTAATGAAATTTGTGCATCAAATAAAGGTGAAAATCCTGTTCTAGAAATGAAAAGGCTTATTGCTTGAGTAAAAAGTAAAGTAGTAGTTGTTTACAATTTTGCCAAATGTACTTTTTCAATTTTTTCATCTATTAATGATTGGGCGATGTTTTGAAAACTATCTGGATTTTTTGTTGAATAGAAAATATAAGATGGGTTATATTGTTTTTCTTGAGCCAAAGTTTGCAAAACACGAACAACCTGCTTAGCAACTGATTTGTTGGAATCTAAAATTGTAACATTGGGTCCAACTGTTTGTGCAATTTGTTTTTTTACGAATGGAAAATGGGTGCAGCCCAAACCCAGTACATCAATATTTTCTCTAAGTATTGGCTGAAGGTTTTGATTAATATTATCGTAAAGATCTTGTGAATCTAATTTTCCTTCTTCAATAAATTCAACCAATCCAGGGCATGGAATAGAAAAAACTTTTGTGTTTCTTGCAAATTGAGTAATTAAATTTTTTTGGTAATCGCTTTGAGTTGTAAGGGGTGTTGCCATAATGGCAACTCGTTTTGTTTTTGAAAGCTTACAAGCTGGTTTTACAACAGGCACCACGCCGATAATTGGAATTGAAAATTTTTGTCTAAGATATTTTATGCTTGTTACAGTCGCTGTATTGCATGCAACAACTGCAATCTTGATGTGATGTTTTTTTA
>CAZFDQ010000248.1:0-3165 GCA_964518205.1 uncultured Pseudomonadota bacterium
AAGCTGTAATATTCTTTTTATATTTTAAAAATTTATTTACTTCAACAGCAACCTGCATTGCAAGCTCTCTTGTTGGACATAAAACAAGTGATTGAACAGATTTATTTGACGTATCAATTTTTTCAATTAAAGGAAGACTAAAGGCTGCAGTTTTTCCTGTACCAGTTGATGCCAAACCTATAACATCACGTCCCGTAATCATTTCAGGAATAGCCTGCGCCTGAATTGGAGTTGCTTGTTTAAAGCCTAAAGAATCTACGGCTTTAAACAAATCTTTAGATAGTTTTAATTCTTCGAAATTTAAGTTATTCATAAATTATGTAATCCTTTGGTTTTTTGGCAGATTTTTTCTACCATTAATGGTTAATAACAATTCTTTTTTTAAAGCGTTTTTGCAGACCAAAGTCTACAAGTGTAGGAGCTTGCACAAAACAAGACGTACTCAGTTTTACAACGCAAAAAAAGAGCAGTTATTACCATCTATAAAAACCACTAATTACATAAAAAAGAATTTTTATAAAATCAGTAATATTTAAGAAAGCCCCCAGAGAATCTATACGAAATCTCAAGTAAACACTTTTCAACATTATTCATGCTACTTGATAGTGTAAAGCATTTTTTCTATTTGTCAAACGCGACTTGCTTAAATTATTCGCAAACTAAAGCCTTTTATTCGCTAATCATTGGATTTAAAAAAGCTATATTTAAAAGATTTTAAAATAATTAAAAAGATAAATAAACTACCTAAGAACCTAAAAAAATAAGGGAAAAATATGAAAAATCGAGAAATCGCAAGTATTCTTAATGAAATAGCAGATATAATGGAATTACAGGAAATTGAATGGAAACCTCGTGCATATAAAAAAGCTGCAAGAAAAATAGAAAATATGAGCGAGAATGTCGAAGATATATATAAAAAAAAAGGGATATCTGGTCTTAAAAATATACCTACCATTGGTCAAAAACTTGCACAACATATAGCTGATTACCTAAACAAAGGAAAAGTTAGCGAGTGGGAAAAATTAAAAAAAGGATCAAAAGGAATACATAAACTTTTAAAAATCGAAGGCCTTGGTCCAAGCAAAGTTAAAACATTACACAAAAAACTCAAAATTAAAACTGTTCAAGATTTAAAAAAAGCGATAAAACAAAAAAAACTTCAAAAGCTAAAAGGGTTTGGAGAAAAAACCGAACAGAATATCATTCAAGCATTAAAATTTTATGAAAAAAGTGGCAAAAGAATGCTTATCAATAAAGCATGGAATATTGCACAAGATGTTATTGATTATCTTAAGGAAAATGCAGAAATTAAAAAAATAGATATTGCAGGTTCATTACGAAGAATGAAAGAAACAATAGGAGATCTTGATATTCTGGCTACAACAAAAAAACCGAAACAATTAATGGATACTTTTACAAAAATGCCCGAGGTATCAAGAGTTCTTGTTAAAGGAAATACAAAATCTTCCATAAGATTAAAAAACGGCCCACAAGTTGATTTGCGAGTAATTGATGAAAAAAGCTATGGTGCCGCATTAATATATTTTACAGGAAATAAAGATCATAATATTGCATTAAGAAAATTAGCAACAAAAAAAGGATACAAACTTTCTGAATATAATCTTGTAAACAAAAAAACAGGAAAAGTAATAGCAAGTAAAACAGAAAAAGAAGTTTACCGGAAACTGGACCTTGAATGGATGCCTCCAGAATTAAGAACCAATAGAAATGAATTAGAAGCTGCTAGCAAAAAAAAGATCCCCAAGTTAGTTCAACAAGAACAAATAAAAGGTGATCTGCAAATGCATACTAAATATAGCGATGGAGAAAATACTATAAAGGAAATGGTAAATACTGCAAAAAAATTAAGATATAACTATATTGCAATCACCGACCACTCACAGGACGAACGAATTGCTAATGGAATGGATAAAAAAACGATAAAAAAACAATGGAAAGAAATTGATCGCATACAAAAAACAGAAAAAATTAAAATATTAAAAGGATCCGAAATCAATATACTTGCAGACGGAAGCCTTGATTACGATGAAGAAATATTAAAAAAATTAGACATCGTGCTTGTTGCAATACATTCAGGTTTTAAAAGTAGCAAAAAGAAAATGACCGAGCGAATATTAAAAGGCCTTGATAATAAATATGTAAATATATTCGTGCATCCAACAGGAAGACTTATTAACAAAAGAAAAGGATACGATGCAGATTTTGATAAAATTTTTAAAAAATGCAAAGAAAATAATATCGCAGTTGAAATAAACTGCAGCCCAGAACGCCTTGATCTTAATGATGCAAAAATAATCGAGGCAAAAAAATATAATATAAAATTCAGCTTAGGAACAGATGCCCATACAAAAGGTAGTCTTGAAAATATGCGTTTTGGAGTTGGACAAGCAAAAAGAGGTTGGCTAGAAAAAAAAGATATAATAAATACAATGAGTTATAAGCAATTAAAAAAGTTTATAAAAAAATAAATCCAAAGGACAATTGTGAAAAAAGACATCTTTTACGCCACAGGAAATCACGGAAAGTTTGAAGAAGTTAAAAGCTTTATCGAATCAAGTGAGCCAACAATAACACTAAAACAATTTGATGCCGAAATTCCAGAAATTCAAACTATGGATCAAAAAACAATTGCTATAGATAAAGCATTAAAAGCTTGGGAAATTTTGCAAAAGCCACTTCTTGTAGATGATTCTGCAATATATTTTGAAAAATACAACAACTTTCCTGGAACAATGACTAAATTTGTTTCTGAAGGAATAGGATTTGAAGGAATTTGTAAACTTATTGAAGAAAAAGATCCTGCCCATTTTTTACTGCGTATGATATATATCGATGGACCAGAATCATTTCATATCTTTGAAGGCAGGTGCGATGGAACCTTAACTAAGCCTAAAGAATTTTACGGGAATCTAAAGCTGCCCTACGACTGCTTTTTTATTCCAAACGGAACAGATAAATCATACGCACAAATGAGAGGAACAGAAGAAGGTAATAAATATTTTTATAGGATAAAAGCTCTTAAAAGTTTCTTGGAATGGTGGCATAAGGGGTAAAGGTTTGTGATTGGTTTATAAGCCAACTTTTTTTATAGAAATAGGCAATTATTAAATCAGTGGTCATCCCGGCCTACGAGCCGGGATCCAG
>CAZFDQ010000249.1:0-8670 GCA_964518205.1 uncultured Pseudomonadota bacterium
TTTGCAATTAACCGCAGCTCCAAAAACACGAGCGGTTGAAGTTTTTCCACAACCTCGTTGGCCGGCAAAAAGATAAACCGGAAACAATTTATTTAGATAAAGGCTGTTTTTAAGCATTCTGACCGATATTTCTTGACCAACAATATTATCAAAGGTTTTTGGCCGCCATTTACGTGCTAGATTAAGGTTTTGTTGAGTTTGATTCATTTTTATTTGAAGGTTAAAGGTTTAACTTTTATTCTGTAGTCCTGAGAAGATATTATACCGAATTAAAGAAATTATATCTAACTCAAGTTGCCTTCTTTATGATTAAATTAAAAGTTCCTCAGGGGTATCGATGTTTGTAAAATTACTTTTTATTATCAATAGTTCGCTCCGTAAGGCGTTTTACATAAATTAGTAAAAATGATAAAATAATTACAGTGTGTATTTTGTTTATATTATTCGGGACGGAGGTTATTTTTATGAAAAAACAAATGAAATTATTGCTACTTTCATTGTTAATTAATGGAAGTTTTTCCCTAAATCTTTTAGCTATGGATAATGATATTGAGGAAGCTTATGATACTCCAGTGTATTCAGTTTTAGCAGATGAAGATGCGGAGGATGTTAGAGAAGAAACTACTGAAGAAGTAACAGAATCAGGAAGAACAATAAGTTCTGATGCTAGATTAGAAAGAAAAAGAAGAGCAATATCAGATGTTCATACAATATGTCTTGCTGAAAATCAAAATGAAATTGAAGCACGAATAGAAAATCTTAGAGAGAATGAAACTGTAGGTGCTGCAGCTTTAGAAAAGATTGCTAATGAGATGACTGTTATTATCGAACATATTGCTTTGTTAAAAGATAGAGAACTTGAAACTCGTTTAGCTCATGAAGTGGCTGTTAAAGAATTAGAAACGACAGGCAACGAATTAGAAAGATTACTTGCAAATTTAGTATTAAAAAGAGTATCCGTAATAAAAGATTGTGAAGATACAGTTGTATTAGTTAGACAATTAAAAAAGCGATTAGAAGACTTAAAAAAAGCCGAAATAAAAGCAAATAAGCGTTTTTACAAACCTTGGACTTGGTTGGATTAATCAAGTCCAAGGTTTGCTTTCAAAAAGATTAAAAAAGAGGTACGCCAAATTTGGCGTACCTCTTTTTTATACAAAATATAAAAAGGGAAGAGGTACAGAGATAAATAACTCCTGCTGCTTCCTTCCGGACCTGACAGATTAAGCAATCTATCTACTTACCTCTTCCCTTTTCTCTTTATTCAAAAACTGGCGGAGAGAGAGGGATTCGAACCCTCGATGCCCCTTTCAGGACATACACGATTTCCAATCGTGCGCTTTCGACCACTCAGCCATCTCTCCCAAGATTATTTTTTAGCGGTTTTTTTTGTGGCGACTTTTGTTGTTTTTTTAGCAACAGCTTTTTTTTGTGTAGTTTTTTTTGCTGCCGCTTTTTCTGTTGTTTTTGTACTACTTACAGTCTTTTTAACTGTAGGTTTTTTGTCTTCTGTTTTATCTGCTGGTGTTGCAGTTGGCTTAACTGTAGTAGTTGTTTTTTTTGCTGCTGGCTTTGGAGGAGCGGCTTTTTTTGTTGCTTCTTTTTCTTTTTTTACTTCTATTTCTTCTTTAGCTTTTTTTTCTTCGTAAATCTTTTTTCCATCTTGTATGCAAGAAGATAAGTATTCTAATACATAATTAATAGCTCGAGGAGAGTCGTCATTTGATGGTATAACAAAGTTGATGCCTTCTGGATTTGTGTTTGTATCAACCATTGCAATAATAGGAATTTGTGCATTAACAGCTTCACGAACAACTGATCGTTCTTTTTTTGCATCGATCAAAATAATTGCTGCTGGTGGGAAATCTAAATCCAAAATACCACCAATATTTTTTTCTAGTCGTTCAATTTCTTTTTGGATCATGCTAATTTCTTTTTTCTTATAGTGGTGTGTAGGCTTTTTGATAACATCTCTTAAGTGAAGGAGACGTGTAATAGCTTTTTTAACTTGGTCAAAGTTTGTTAAAGTTCCACCAATCCATCTATTTATAACAAAAGGCATTTTTAATGATTCAGCCTTTTGTTTAACATTTTCTTGAGCCGCTTTTTTTGTTCCAACCCAAAGCATTGATTTGCCTTCGGAAGCAAGATTTTTAAGATATTTTCCAGCTCTTTCCATTAAGAATGATGTTTTTGCAACGTCAATTAAATGAATTTTATTTTTTGTTCCCCAGATATAAGGTTTCATTTTTGGAGACCAACGAGAAGATTTATGACCAAAATGAATGCCGGCTTTAAGTAGTTCTTTTAAATTTAACATGAAAAAAATCCTTTTAGGTTATAACAATTACCTCTTAGGTATGTTTTGGTGTCTAATAAAACATCAAATATTGACCACCCTTAGAAAGAGGCAAGATTCAACAATAACTAAAAAAAGCATATCAAAAATGTTAAAAAGTACAAGCTTTTGAGAGCTTTTTAAATATTTTTTTCATTGGATATATTTCCAATAACTTCGTTGTTTTTAATAGTTTTATGATATTTTGCTCCAACTAGGAATGAAATTATTCCCCAGATCCCTGAAATTGCTATGGCAAAAACACAATCTATTCTAACTAAGGCTAAAACATTATTGGTTTGGGCCAAAAGGTTAAATACAGAACCTGAAGTTTTAGACATTGATCGGCCAAAAGATTCTATCCAGGCTTTTGATTTAAATTTTATATCTTTAGTTGTTGGAATATACAAAATTTCTCTAACTGGAGCATTAAAGCCATAGTTTAGTGCTCGCAATAAAACCATTATAATAAAAATTGTAGTCAAGCTTGGATATCCCAAAAGTCCTAACATAAGGAGTATTGTTGCAAGTGGCATTATCATAATACAAAGGTGAACTCCAATTTTTTTTAATAAAGCACTGGTTCCGAATAAAGCAAATATTAATCCTAGTGCTTGAAATGCTCCTGTATACAAAAACATGAAAGAGCTCATTTTACTGACAGCATTATTTGTTTCTATAGACATAAGTACTTGCATTTGATAGTCCAGAATTACGGAAATAATTTCATAAGCATAAACAAGCCCGAATATTCCTAAAACATAAGGTTTTGTTATTACAAGTTTTAGTCCTTCCAATGTACCAGGGGTCATTTCTTTTTTCTTTTGTTTTTCTGCTTGGTATACAGCTTCATATCCATGCAAAAAGATTCCAGGAACATTTTTCATAAGTTTAAAGATACAAAGACAGGCAAGGCTTAAAAATATAGAAGCGATAACCAGTAGATAGGGAATGCTTATTGCATATGGAATAAATGCCTTTTGCATTATATACCAACTAGCCATAGATGTAATAATTCCACCAACTCGAGAAATTGCTACAATTTTACCATAACTACGCTTTGCATGATTTGGGGAGTTTATAGAGTTGGCAAATGCCCAAAAAGTGCTAACAACAAGTGGAGAGAATAGATCAATGAAAAGATAAAATACCCAACCTAATATTCTATATGGATTTGTATCTGTATTGTGTAGTCCCATAATAGGATGTGAAAGGGCGATTGCAAGTAGTGTGCTACCGATTATGTACACTCCAAAGAAGAAATAAACTACTTGATATCTTCTTAATTTATCAACCAATTTTGCATACAACAATAGGCATGGAAATAGATTTATGATTGATATGAGTTTTGTAATAGGTTGATATTCTTTACCAACCAGCCCTAGGAAAACAGATGTTTTTAAAGGTCTTAAAATAGAGTAAGAGCCTATTATGAAAAAGAATGTAAAGCCTAAAAGCATTAACTTATACATTTCATAACGAAATGCTTCATCTCTAAAATTTTTAAAATCAAAAAAGAAATCTTTTATCACCTTTAATTTAGAAAACATATATTTCCTTAGGGGGTTATGGAAGAGGAAAACTTTTTAAAAATGAGAGGATTAAAATCTTTTAATATGTTCAAGATGTTGATTTGCGCGTTTGTAGTGTTGTTAGGTGATTTGCCGCTAGAAAAACAATTAATCATTATCTTGCTGGCCAATAACTGTTTTATTATTAATAGCATTTTGTAGCGTTTTTCCTAAAAAGAATACAACAACTAACCACGCAGAAACTAATCCTAAACTAAAAAATAGACTATACATTAATGCAAAAGCTGGGGTTGCTTGCTTTAATGAAATATTAAACACAGAACCACAACCTTTTGAAATTCGTGAACCAAAAGCATCTGTCCATGCTTTTGCTTTAAACTTTATATCTTTTGTTGTTGGAATATATAAAACTTCTCGAGTTGGGTGGTTTAAAGCATAATTTAATGCTCTAAGGCCAACTAGGGTAGCAAAGAACACTCCTGCATATGGAAAGAATAAGGCTGTTAATAATATTCCCATGCTTACAATTGGAAAGATAAGTAATGAAACTCTGGCTCCAAGAAGTCTTAAGATTGGTGTTGTTCCAAAAAATGATATTACAAGACCAACCAAATTCATTATTAAGTAATAAAGAGCATAATAAGCTGTTAAGCTTCCAGCTGATTTATTTACGGTATCTGCAGCGCGTAATACACGATAGTCGAATATAACAATTATAACTTCGTAAAATAGTACTAAAGAAAAAATACCTAAAACATATGGATTTTTAAGTATTAAAATCAAACCTTCTATAGAGCTTTTTAAAGTTTTGAATAAACTCTTGTTTTCTTCTCCTCGTTTTTTTTCTAATTGATATACAGCTTCATATCCATGCATATAATAACCAGGAACTTTTTTCATAAGAAAATAAATTGTTCCTGCTGCTGCAAATAGTAACAAGCTTCCAATTAGCAATGAATTTGGAAGAAGTATGCTGTCATGAAGGTTTTGAGTTGTTAAAACAAAATAAAATAAACCAGCGGAAATGATACTTCCGATTTTTGAGCCGGAAACAAAGAAACCATAAAAGTTTTTAGCGTCTTTAGGGTTGTTAATAGAATCTGCAAAAGACCAAAAAACTGTTGAAAGAAAGGCATTAAAGCTTTCCATAAAGAAATAAAAAAACCACCCAACAAGCCTTCCTGAATCTATATCTGTATTAGCTATGCCATAAACAGGATGCGATAAAAGAAAATAAAATATTAAACCACCAATTCCGTGAAAAATGGTGAAGCAGTATAGCAATTGGTGTCTTCGTAATATGTCAACAAGCTTTGAATATGCAAGAATTAATGGTACAAGAAAGAATAAGCTATATAATTTTGCGCTGGGAACGAACTCAGAGCCTACAATTTTGGCGAATATAGATACTTTTAAAGGTCTCCAAATAACTAAACATGCAGACATCAAAAGAAATGTTAATGCCTGAAAAAAAACTTTTGAACGAAATTCAGGCTTGATACTCCATAACGAACTTAGCTTTCCAGAAAGCTTGTTAAGCATTTATTTTTTCCGCTCCCTGCTAAATTTACATTTTAGCATGTTTTTGTATATAAAAGGTGCTTTTTTATTATGTAAAACCCATATATCCTAAAAAAAACAACACTATTCATCTAAAAGTATATGTTTGGTGTACAAAATGTCAATTGAATAGGGATAAATATTGTTTTTTAAGTGTTATTTATTAGGGGCGGCTTTTTCTTGCAGAAAATAGGTTTTTGACATACAATGATGGTTAGGGGTGGTTAAAATGTCTTGTGAGTATGATTCTTGCATGATTTTGTAGTTGGAATAACTAGTTAATTAGCTAAATTTAATAATGGTGATTAAAAACACATGGAACAAAATTATAAAAAAGGGAAACCACAATTTTTACCGGTTCTTCCTCTAAAAAATCTAGTTGCTTTGCCAAAAAGTATTCTTCCTGTTGTTGTTGGGCGCGATGTATCTATTAAGGCGATAGAGTTTGCGCTTGAGAATGGTAAGCAGATTTTTGTAACAGCGCAAAAGTCTGCAAATGTTGAAATCCCAACAGAGAGTGACGTTTATGAATATGGAACACGAGCTCTTATTGTTCAAGTTGCTCGTATGCCTAATGGAACCTATAAAATTTTGATTGAGGGTATTAGCAGGGCAAAAGTTGTCGAATCCAAAAAGTCAGAAGGTTTTATGGGAGTTATGGCTCAAGATTTAACAGCCATTCCTCTCAAAGAAAATACTGAAAATACTGCATTGTGGAGAAATCTTTTTGATTTATTTAAAGAGTATGTTCAATTGAATGAAAAGATTTCGGAAGAAGTTTTGGGTGCCTTTCGTAGCTTGGCTGATCTTGATTATTTAACCGATACAATTGCTGTGCAGCTTCCGCTTGATTTTAAGGATAAGCAGGAGATTTTAGAAATCATTGATCTAAAAAAAAGAGCTATTCGTTTAAGCGTTATTCTTAAAAATGAAATTGAAGTTTTACAGGCCGAAAAAAATATTCGTAAGCGTGTGCAGCGTCAGATTGAAAAGAATCAAAAAGATTATTATTTAACAGAACAGATGCGTGCTATTCAACGCGAATTGGGACGAGAAGATTATCAGCAAGAGATAAATGAGTTGCGCAAAAAAGCTAAAAAATTAAGGCTTCCTAAAGAAGCTGCCCAAAAGGTTGAAGCTGAGCTTAAAAGATTAGAGTCTATGCAGCCAACGTCTCCAGAAGCATCGGTTAGCCGTAACTATGTTGATTGGGTATTATCTGTGCCTTGGCACAAAATGACAAAAGATGACATTAGTATGCAGGATGCAGAAAAGATTCTTGATGCTTCTCATGCTGGAATGAAAAAAGCTAAAAATAGAATAATTGAGTTTTTAGCTGCTAAAAAGTTTGCAGGTTCAAAACTTAAAAAATCACCAATCATTTGTTTAGGTGGTCCTCCTGGTGTTGGTAAAACATCTTTGGCGATGTCTATTGCCGAATCTTTGGGCCGAGAAATTGTTCGTATTTCGTTGGGTGGAATGCGAGATGAGGCTGAAATTCGTGGGCATCGTAGAACATATATTGGTGCAATGCCTGGAAAAATAATTCAGGCTATGAAAAAAGCAAACGTTTTAAATCCTGTCATTGTTCTTGATGAAGTAGATAAAATGGCCATGGATTTTAGGGGCGATCCAGCCTCTGCTCTTTTAGAGGTATTAGATCCTGAACAAAACAAAGCATTTGCTGATTATTTCTTAGAAATTGACTATGACCTTTCAAAAGTTATGTTTATTACAACAGCAAACGTTGTTGATAATATTCCATATCCTTTATTAGATCGAATGGAAATAATCAATTTGCCTGGTTATACGCAAAAAGAGAAAATGGAAATTGCTCGTAAATTTTTATTACCAAAACTTTTGGATGAGCATGCAATAAAAGATAGTCAAGTTAATATTAGTGATGCTGTTCTTTCTGATGTTATAGAAGAGTATACAAAAGAGGCTGGTGTTCGCCAGTTGGAGCGAGTTCTTGCCAAGTTATTGCGCAAAAGCATTCAAGAGTTGATTGAAGATAAAAATAAAGAATTGGTTGATATTTCTGCTGCAAAAGTTGAAGCTTGGTTAGGTGCTCCAAAATTCAAAAAGCCAGATAAAAAGAGCGAAGAAAACATTGGCATGGTTACTGGACTTGCTTGGACAGAGGTAGGTGGTGATTTGCTTGAAGTAGAAATTGCGATTTTAAAAGGTAAGGGTGCCTTAACTTTAACCGGACAACTTGGTGAGGTTATGCAAGAATCTGCTCAAGCCGCAATGAGTTATATTCGTTCTCGAGCCAAAGATTTGGGTTTGAAAGAAACTTTTTATGCAGACTTGGATATTCATATGCACGTTCCTGAAGGGGCGATTCCAAAAGATGGTCCTTCAGCGGGGATAACAATAGTAACGGCTTTAGCTTCGGCATTAACAAAAATTCCTGTGGCCAAGAATGTTGCAATGACAGGAGAAGTTACATTGCGAGGCAGAGTTCTTCCTGTTGGTGGATTGAAAGAAAAACTTCTTGCTGCAACTCGCTTTGGAATTACAAAAGTTATTGTTTCAAAAGAGAACGAAAACGATATAAAAGATTTTAAAAAAGAGTTGGATAAATCTTTAGATATTGTTTATGTCGAAAATATGGATGAAGTATTGCAACATGCTCTTACAAAAAATCCATTTAATCTTAAAAAGGCGCTAAGAAAAAAAGTTGTCAAAAAGAAGATAACTAAGGGAAAAACTTAATTTTGTATTTCTTTAATTAAGATATTAAGATTATTTTCAACAAGCCTGGCTTCATTTTGTAGCCAGGCTTGTGCATTTGTACTCATCTTTTCTAATTTATTTAGATCTAGTAATAATTTTTCTGTTTGCTTGCTTAATTCAACTAGGTTTTTAGCTTTAATAAGCGCTTTATGTTGTTCCAACTTATTAGCGATATCTTTGCAGTTTTGATAATATGGACCAATTATAGATGGTTTTGCCCATACAGCAGGCTCTAATAAGTTGTGTCCTCCAACAGGAACAAATGTGCCACCAAGAAAGAATATATTGCAATATTGATATAGCCCAAAAAGTTCACCAAGTTTGCAAACAAGTAGAATGTCATTACTTTGTAAAACCTGAGCAATATTAACTTTGTCTGAATTTTCATTCCAACAGTAAAAACTAAAATCTGTTTTTTTTACTTTATTTATTAACTCCTCTTTCCAATGAAAATGGCGAGGTGCAATTATTAATTTTAAGTTTGGGTTGTTCTTTTTT
>CAZFDQ010000250.1:0-3407 GCA_964518205.1 uncultured Pseudomonadota bacterium
TGGTAGTTCAAAGTTAATC
Organism: uncultured Pseudomonadota bacterium; assembly: GCA_964518205.1. Taxonomy (GTDB): domain Bacteria; phylum Babelota; class Babeliae; order Babelales; family UASB340; genus CAZFDQ01. The sequence continues at coordinate 20 of CAZFDQ010000250.1, forward strand.
GTTTTAACTTTACATGTTTGCCAGAAAAGATCAGCAGGAATAAGTTCATTTACTTTAATTTTACATTTAATTTGTGAGGTTGAATCCACTGTACCTTTGATAATAAAAACATTATATTCACCCAAAAAATCTTCAACTTTTTTATAAGCGCTAGGGAAAATCACAAGTTCGCAATGGCCGCTCATATCTTCGCATTGAGCAAAGGCCATCTTATCGCCTTTTTTTGTTGTAATAACTTTATGTGTTTGCATTAAACCTGCGCAAGTAACAGTTGGTTCTTTTATTGAAGTCATATGTTTGATTTTTTCTAAAGCATCTGTAAAGCTTGTGGTATTTAACCAACGCAGAATCGAATAATTTTCTAAAGGATGAGAGCTGAGGTAGAAGCCTGCAACCTCTTTTTCTTTTTCCAGTTTTTCTTTATCACTCCAATCGTCTAGAGGTTGGAATGCATAGTATTCTTGTTTGTTACCTTGATTCTCTTGTGGTGCTCCAAAACCAAACATGCTCATTTGTCCAGTTTTTGCCTGTTCTTTTGCATCCAGTGCAACCTTTAAAATCTTATCAAGTTCTGCAATCTTTTGTGCGCGATTTCCGGGAAGTTTATCCATAGCGCCGGCATAAATCAGACTCTCTATGACTCGTTTGTTAACTTTTTGTGTATCAAGTCGTTTACAAAAATCTAGTAGATCAGTAAATGGTTTTTGGTTTTTTTCTTCTAGAATGTTTAAAAGAGCCGTTCCTCCAACATTTTTAATTCCTTGCAGGCCAAATAAAATTCCATCAGGTTGGGCGGAAAAGTGTTCTTCTGACCTGTTGATATCAGGAGCTATTGCGTTAAGCCCCATATCTTTTATTTCTTGCAAATAAAAAGTTAACTGATCAGGATTATTTGTTTCGTAAGAAACTAGTGCAGCCATAAATTCTGCAGGATAGTTTGCTTTTAAATATGCTGTGTGATATGCAATTAATGCATAAGCTGTTGAGTGAGATTTATTAAAACCGTAACCGGCAAAATATGCCATTAAATCAAAAAGTTCGGCGGCTTTTTTGCCATCAAATTTTTTCTCTTTAGCTCCTTTTATAAAAAGCTCTTTTTGTTCCGCCATAACTTCAACTTTTTTCTTACCCATTGCTCGGCGTAAAATATCAGCACCTCCCAATGTGTAACCTGCAATTGCTGAAGCTATTTTCATAACCTGTTCTTGGTAAACAATAACACCATAGGTTTCAGATAAAACTGGTTCAAGTTGCGCAAGCATATAAGTTGTTTTTTTACGTCCGTGTTTACGGTCTATAAAGTCATCCACCATGCCAGAACCAAGTGGGCCGGGACGATATAATGCATTTAAAGCAATAAGGTCTTCAAAGCGTTGTGGTTGAAGTTTTCTTATAACCTCTTTAATTCCTTCAGATTCAAACTGGAAAATTCCATTGGTGTTTCCTGCACGCAACAAATCAAAAGCCTTTTTATCATCTAATGGAATTTTATCTAAATTAATTTCAACATCATGATTTTGTTTTATTGCATCAAGTGCGCGTTGAATAACAGTTAAGTTTTTAAGCCCTAAAAAATCCATCTTTAAAAAACCAACAGTTTCCAATTCTGTCATGGCATATTGGGTTACAAGTTCAGTAGATTTAGATGGAACATATAAAGGAAGAACTGTATGCAAAGGAGCTGGAGAAATAACAACGCCAGCTGCGTGTTTTGATGCATGTCGAGTTAAGCCTTCAAGTTTAAAACTGTATTGCATTAGTTCATTAACCTGAGGATTACTATCAATCATTTCCTGTAATTTTGGTTCTTGTTCGATTGCTTCTTTTAGCGTAATTTTTAATTGATTAGGAATAAGTTCTGTTAAAGCGTTTGAATCTTGAAATGGAAAACCAAGTGTTCGTGCAACATCTTTTATAACGCCTTTGGCCATCATGGTTCCAAAAGTTATAATTTGGCAAACACAATCGTGTCCATACTTATCACGAACGTAATCAATAACCTCTTCACGTCTTTCAATGCAAAAGTCGATATCGATATCGGGCATAGACACACGTTCTGGATTTAAGAATCGCTCGAAAAGTAGATTATATTTTACAGGGTCAACGTTTGTAATTTTCATTGTCCATGCAACCAAAGAACCGGCGGCAGAACCTCGTCCTGGGCCAACGGGAATATTTTGTTCTTTTGCCCAGCGAATAAAATCACTAACAACCAAAAAATAACCAACATAACCCATTTTTATAATCAGATCGATTTCTTCTTGTAGTCTTTCATCATAGGCTTTATGTTGGTTTTTTGAAATTAAATCGTTATCTTTTATCTCTTGCAAACCATCAAAACAGAGTTGTTTAAAATAACTTTCTTGAGTGTGCTTTTTAGGTACAGGACATTGAGGAAAAAATAGTTTTCCAAATTCAAATTCAAATTCGCACTTATTTGCAACATGTCCTGTATTCCACACAACTTCTTTGTTATCTTTAAAGAAATCAAGCATTTCTTGGGTTGATTTTAGATAACATTCATACGGGCCAAAACTCATTCGTTTAGGATCATCCATTGTTGTTTTTGTTTGAATTGCAAGTAGTACTTCATGTGCATGTCGATCTTCTTTTTTTATATAGTGAGCATCACAAGTAGCAATTGTATCAATTCCATACTTTTGGCCGTATTCGAGTATTTTTTTATTAACTTTGATCTGTTCTTCTTCTGGATGAGGTTGAACTTCTAAATAAAATCTTTCTTGTCCAAAAACGTCTAAAAACCATTCAATTCGTTCTTCTGCTTGAGTAAAGTTACCATTATTTATAAGAGTTGGAATATGTCCACCAAGGCATGCTGTGGTGGCAATTAATCCTTCGTTATGTTGTTTTAAAATTTCATAATCAATTCGTGGCTTAAAATAAAAACCATCTTTAAATGATTTTGCAATCAATTCGCACAAGTTTTTGTAGCCAACTTTATTTTGTACAAGAAGAAGCAGGTGATAATATTTTTCTTTTGCATCTTTAATTTTTACATCAGGAGTAAAATACATTTCGATGCCAAGAACAGGCTTAATATTAGCCTTTTTGGCTTGTTGAAAAAATTTAACCGCACCAAAGATGTTGCCATGATCGGTAATAGCAACAGATTTCCAGTTTTGTTCTTGGCAGGTTTTTAGCAACTCGTTAATTTTTATTGCACCATCAAGCAAAGAGAATTCTGTATGAAGATGGAGATGTGCGAATTGTTGATTCATGTATTTTTTACCGAGTTTGTTGATTAAATGATTTATTTTAGTTAAAGCAAAAGTTTATATCGCCCAACGACTTACGCCGTGGGCTACCTCAAGGTCGCCCGCTTACGCGGACTAACTTAATCAAGGTTATATCGTTTTATTAATAGATT
>CAZFDQ010000251.1:0-4271 GCA_964518205.1 uncultured Pseudomonadota bacterium
AGAAACGATGGCCTCTTTTATATTTATCTTATATTTCCCTTAATAAAATTCAATGCTATGCCAATACCCAAAATCAATGAAAACGGAATCAAAAATCCAGATTCAAATACATCGTGCATGCAAAAATAAAGTAAATAAATACAACTTAATGTAGCTAATAATCCTAGTCCCAAATTTTTAATTCTTTTTTGTTTAATCATTATTGCAATAAATGCAATTGTGCTTAAAAGATAAGCAGTTATTACTGCAAAGTCTGACATTGCAACAAGATATTCTTTATTTTGTGTAATAATTAAAAATAGAATTGTTAAAGTTCCTTGAAACAGAATAATAGTTGATGGCATATGAAACTTATTAAGCATTGTTAGCTTATTAGAATAAGGAAGGCTGTTTTGTTGTGCGATTGCATATAAAATCCAGTTGTTGGTATAAAACATTCCGTAGTAACCACCAAGGTACGAAGATATGATTGCAAGTTGTAAGATCTTGTTACCCCATTCAATTATCATTGGATTTGACGTTAGTTTTGGAAATATTTCCATGAATGGGTTAATTGTTCCCACTCCATTGATTCCCAGCAAGCATAATTGCAAAATAGTATAAATAAGCATAATCATGCCGAACGAAAGCAATATTGCTTTTGATGCATTTTTTTCTCCATCTTTGATTTGATGTGCAATAGAACAACAAACTTCAAATCCAATATAAGCAAAAAGAACAAAGGGAATACTATCAAAAAATCCGCTAAAGTTTATTGGGGCGGTTGTTATGTTTGTTGGGTTAAACAAAAATAATGCGCTAATTACTACAAAGAAAAGAGGTATTGTTTTTAAAGCTGCAAAGCCTACATGTGTTTTTTCTAAAAAGTTAATGTTGAGCAAATTGAGTAGTGTGAAAAATGTTATAAAAAATATATCTAGTGGCAGGCCAACAAGACTTATCTGTTGCAATGTGTTTTGAAAACCCAATTGTTGAATTAATATTCCAAAGCTGTGAATAATTGCAGCATTTCCTGCAATGCTTCCAATAAAATATCCCCAGCCAGAAACAAAGCCCCAAAATGAGTTAAGTTCTTTTTGAGGATAAATATAAACACCTCCGGCGAATGGATAAATTTTTGAAAGTTTTGCAAAAACTAAAACAATAGGCAAAATGATCAGTCCCCAAACTATCCATGTTACAGGTGCCAGCATTCCGCTTTTCTGACTTACATTTGCAGTGCCTAAAAAGAAGGCGCTGCCAACAATTACATTGATATTGATAAGGATTGCTATCCAGATCGAAATTTTGTTTTTATGATTTTCCATTTTTAAAGGTTCCTGTTTAAATGAATTTTTGTTATTTGATATGTTTTATATAACAATAATTAAGCATAAACTTGCTAGTCGTCAGCCTGAAACAAATTCAGGATGACGACTGGTACATTATATTAATTCTAATTTACATAAAAAAACTTAAACTTTACCCCCGCCGGCCTTTAAATCTAAACATTACATAACCAGAAATAGCTAGTATTAATAATGGAGAGGCATATAAAAGTCGTGTGCTTGTATTTATACCCATCATGAGCCAACTGTAATAAATTATTCCGAAACATGAAACAAGAGCAGTAATAGAAATAGCTAGTTGTCCTATAAGGTTTTTTTTCTTTTGAATCAAAATTAAAGTAAAAATTGTTAACACAAAAGATGTAAGAACTCCTATATTAATAATGGAGTTTAGGATTGTTACTGTTGGAATAAGTGTTGCAAATAAAAATGATGTAAGTATTAGTAACCATATTGCAATTACAGGACGATTGCGTTTGCTAGTTTTTTTAATTTTACCAGAGAAAGGTAATTTATTTTCATTTGCCATTGAATGTAGGTGTGATGAATTGGATAAAACTACACCAAATGTGCTGCTTACATATAAAATGACAATGGCCGAAGAGATTATTCCATTCAACAAATTTAAAAGAATTGGATTTTTTAAATTTAAGAAATCAACAAATGCAGGCGCTCCATAGTTAGCCAGATTTTGTGCGCCCATAATATGCAAAAGGCTTATATGAAACAATGTATAAATTGCAACAACTATAAAAAAAGCACTAAGAACAGCTTTTGCAGCTGCATCTTTTCCGCCTTTTATCATATGGGAAATATTGCATGAAGATTCAAATCCCCAGAAGCCAAACAAGGCAAATGGTATAGCATATTTAACCATATCAAGCTTGTTATAATCAAGTGTAAATTGTGGATTCCAATAGAAAAATATTATAAGAATTACAAAAAATAGAGGAAGCATTTTTAGCAATGTTATAGAGTTTTGAATCTTGCTGATAACCGACATACTTAATGTGTTTAAAATAGCTAAAAAAGCAAGTAGCACGATATTAAAAAGAATTGGGTGGTCGGCGATTACGGTTAAATTAATTTGGTGTACTAAAATTTCTCGTAATGCTATGACTTGAAGAGCTACAACACTTGAGTATCCCAAGAAATATAGCCAGCTTCCTATAAAACTTATACCTGGATTTAAAGTATTTTTAATTGTATCGTATATACTCCCTTTTCCAGTAAAATGTTTGGCAACTTGTGCAAAGCTGAATACAACGGGAAAAAACACTAATCCAACCAATGGCCAGCCCAAAAAACTGAGAGTTGTAGATATTTTTGCCATGTTTGCTGGAGCTACGAATATTCCTGCTCCTAGCATAATGTTCATATTCATAAGGATTGCTGCAAAAAGCGAGATCTTACTATCTTTCATTGTTTTTCCCTTGTTATTGGTATACTACCAGCTTTATTGATAATTAAATAATGATATCATATATTACAACGCTTGAAAATTTGGTTTTCTGTGGTACCATTATTTTGCTTGAAGTTGACTGTTTCAGGCTGTGCGGTTATGTTGTTAAAATGTGGTGAGGTAAGGAAGTTTAATTTTTTATGGTGAGGATTTTTTATGAAGAAGAATGCAACTTTGATTGCAAAATTGGGAACAGGATTATTAGTTATCACACTTTTTTCAGGCTGTAAATTTATAACAGATTTGTTCAAAAAAGCTCCTGCAAAAGAAAAAGTAACTGAAGTACAAGAGGTAGAAAAAGAAGAAGGAACTGGTGAGGTTTTATTAAATATTGATGGCAAACCAGTTTTAAAAGAATCTGATTTTGATAAACATCTTACGCAAATGTTGCAAGTAAATCCATATTTTAGGGGTGCTGGTGTGGATTCTTTACCTATGGCTATTAAGCGTAAATTCTTTGATGAGTTGGTTAAACAAGAGCTTATTCTTGCTTGGGCAGATAAGAACCGCATCGAAGATGATGCAGAATTTATTAAATCATTTGCAGAAATGAAAGCCTTGGTTAAAAGGTCTTTATTGGTACAACGTTTTGAGTCCAAGATTTTTGAAGATATTTCAGTAAGTGATAATGAGGTTAAAGATCACTTCAATCAGAACAAAGAAAAATTTGTAAAAGAGCCTGGTGGAGTTTTAATTTCTGGTATCAAGTTTGAAGATGAAGAAAAGGCAGATTCTTTCTTAGATAAAGCAAAAGGCAAAAAGTCTGATGACTTTATTGCCTTGGCTCAAAAAGATAAAGATGGCAAATTTAAAGACTTTGGCCGTGTAAGCAAAGAAAAGAAAGGCATTGAAGGAGCTGATATTCCTAATTCAGTAAAAGATAGAGCTTTTTCATTGAAGAATTTCCCTGCTATTGATAAAGTTAAAGTCGGTAAAAATTTCTGGGTAATTCATGCATCAGATAAAAAAGAAGCTGAAGTATTCGACTTTGATGAAGTAAAACCTCAGCTTGAAGTAATGTTGCGTAATAATAAGTTTAGAGAAGAACTAGATAAACATATCAAAGAATTAAAAGGTGAATTTACAATTGATGTAAACGAAGACTTCTTTAAAGATAATGCACCAAAGCTTCCTGAAGGTGTAAAAATTAAGACAAAAGAAGAAGTAGAGGCTGAAGCTGCATAAATTTGTGTGATCCGATAGCGGGTTATATATTAAGGGCGCGGAATACCGCGCCCTTTTTGTTATGTATGTGTCACCCATTTTCATGGGTTTTGGTGTGGGTGTGTTTTATTCTTGTACCCAGCTTTTACAGTGTGTAACCGCTGGGTATTTTGGAAATAAAAAAAACTATAGCCCCCATAGGGGGCGGCAGAATTTTTCTCATTTTTATCAGGTTAATATTTTTGAATATTTATATTATCCTGCTATATTACGTGATCGATGTATTAAAATCTTTTAGGGAGAAAAATTTATGAAAA
>CAZFDQ010000252.1:0-5577 GCA_964518205.1 uncultured Pseudomonadota bacterium
ATAAGAAAGTAAAATCTTATTACTATTAATAATTACCAGCCTCACCCTTGGTTTAATTATTTGATTACTCATCATCTCTATTTTACCATCCACTATCCAGAAAATTACTGGAATAATTAAAAAGCCACATCTTACATTCTCACAAAAAAGTTTTCTCAAAAAACTTTAAAATATTTAACCATCTAGCACCTAGGCAGAAATTTTCGGGAAAGAGAATCCTTGGAGGTTCAAATTACTTTATCTATTGACACCTCTTTTTATTTAAGCTAGTCTAATAGTAATCTTGGCGTACAGCCGGTAACATCCTATGTAGTCTAAAAGACTACATAAATTATCCTAACGGGAACGTATATCCCGTTAGGATTTTTTTTGAAAATAAAAATGATTTTTATTTTCACCTCCTTTTCGGAGGGCAATTAATAATAGGAACCCTCCTGCTGATAGGGTATCCAGACTATTAATTAAACCGGCTGTACGCCAAAACTACTATGTTAATGTTCTTAGGTTGATTAAAAATCATAAGGGTGTTTTTGTCAACCCGCAACCACACTCCCTTAATATATCAAAGAAACCAATATTAAATTAAGGCAAGTATCCCCCTAAGCTGTAAGCAACAAAAGATTGGCTCAAGAATTAGAATTAATGGTAAAATAGAAACATTGAAAATTTAGGTAAACATGAAGGAGATCGATAGCTTAACAGAAAGAATTATCGCCTTTAGGGATGCAAGAGATTGGAAACAATTTCACAATCCTAAAGATGTGTCTTTGTCGTTGGTCTTGGAAGCTGGAGAAGTAATGGAACATTTTCAATGGAAGAGTGAGGAAGAAATGGAAAGACACATTGCTGAACACAAAGACGAAATCGGAGAAGAGCTTGCCGATGTTCTTTATTGGGTTTTACTTATGAGTCACGATCTGGACATTGATATTTTGGATGCACTAGAAAGGAAGGTTAGAAAAAACGAAGAAAAGTACCCAGTAGAAAAGGCGAAAGGGAAACACACTAAATACACAGACCTTTGACTTAACTTTTTAAATGGCTAAGACTTCTCAAAACATAACCCCGCTAAAACAAAAACAAAATTCAGCAGGGCACAGAAAGAGATTGCGAAAAAAATTTTTACAAGGCGGTCTTGATTCTTTTCTTGACTATGAAATCGTTGAGTTGCTCTTAACACTAGGAACTCCGCGCAAAGATTGTAAACCCATCGCTAAAAAGGTAATTAAAAAATTTGGGAATTTATGTGGGGTTCTCGATGCCTCCCCAGAAGATTTACAAGACATACATGGCATAGGCCTAAGTAACATCTTCGGTTTAAAACTATTCCAAGAAATATCAGAAAGATACACGAAAGAGAAGATCTCAAAAAAAGCAACTCTTAATAACCCTGAAGCAATATTCGATTATCTTAAAAGCTCTATCGGAAAAGAGAAAAAAGAAAATTTCGTAATGTTATCACTAAATTCACAAAATCAATTAATTGGAATCAATAAAATATCAACAGGAACAATCAGCGCAAGCCTTGTTCATCCAAGGGAAGTATTCTATCCGGCGATTAAAAATCTAGCAACACAAATAATTTTAGCCCATAATCACCCTTCAGGAAACCCCGAACCATCACCAGAGGATGTTGCCATTACCAGACAACTAGAAGAAGTCTCACAAATTATCAATATTCCAATTATTGACCATATTATTGTCACCAGCAGGAAATATTTGAGTATGAAAAAACAGGGATTAATATAAAAAAACAGCTAAGTTAACAAAAAATGATTCTTTACAGCGGGACAATTGAACAGTTTAATCAAGATGTGATTCAAAACTGCATTGCAGACCGTGCAGCTGAAAAATACCAAGCCCACTATAACAGAAAGCCTGGAGACTCAGAATACCGCTCATGGACATATTCTCTGGCTATACTTAATAATTCTTTTCGCTATGCTAACCTTAAAAATAACCATGTCCTTCTCGAGTATGAGCTGCCATATTCTTCCCAAAGAATAGATGTTCTATTATTTGGAGAAAATCAGCAACACCAAGAAAATGTCGTATTAATCGAGTTAAAACAATGGTCTAATAATAATGTTTTTGACGCCGATTCAGAAGGAAATGTGATCGTCAATTATGGTAAATTCAAAAAAGAGGAGCCACACCCATCCTTAAAAGTACAAGGATACCACTTTTACCTTAAGGACTTCATAAAACTTTTTAGCGAAAAAAATGCACCCCAACTTAACTCCTCCGCATATGTTCACAATTACTCGAGAGAAAAAGAAGCCGCTTTATTTTCTAATAAATTCCAGGCGGCGTTAGAAGAGTTCCCCTTGTTCACAAAAGAAGACTCTTTAGAGCTAGCAAAATATCTAAAAGACCGATTGGGAAACGGAAAAGGGCAAATTCTTTATGAGCGGTTTGCTAGAAGCAAGATTGGTCCTTCTAAAAAATTACTTGAACATACATCTGAGATGATTAACGAGCAACAAATTTTTAATCTAATTGATGATCAAATTGCCGCTTATAACGCAATCATGCACAGGGCAAAACGGCTCTCGAAAACAAAACAAAAATCAATAGTTTTAATTAAGGGTGGTCCTGGTACAGGTAAATCTGTAATTGCTTTAGAAGTTATGGGGGAGCTCTTAAGGCAAGAAAAAAGAGTTGTCCATGCCACAGGGTCATCGGCCTTCACCAACACACTAAGAAGCATTGTTGGTCCCAGAGCCAAAAACCTTTTTAAATTCTTTAATAGTTTTATGACGGCAAAGCCCAACTCTTTTGATGTTTTAGTTTGCGATGAAGCCCATAGAATAAGAGAAACAAGCATAGACAGATACACACCAAAACATCTAAGAACAAATATTCTCCAAATAGACGAACTGTTAAGGGTGGCAAATTTAAATATCTTTTTTATAGACGAGCACCAAATTGTGCGGCCAAATGAAATTGGTAGTATTGAAATGATAAAACAGGCTGCTAAAAGGTTTGGTATTGATAACGAAAATATTGCTGAGTTCGAACTACAGACACAATTTCGTTGCTCCGGATCCGATGCCTATTTGCAATGGCTCGACCATGTTCTATCAGTTCGAGAAACAGAAATTACTGAGTTTGACACTAAAATGAAGTTCAAAATTTTTGATGATCCTAATAAAATGATGAATGAAATCAGAAAAAGAAACAAAGAAAATCATAACTCTGCTCGTATAGTTGCCGGTTTCTGCTGGCCATGGAGTAGCCCTGATCATGATGGGTCGCTGGTTAATGATGTAAAAATCGGAGATTTCGAAATGCCCTGGGAAAAAAAGAATCAATTTTGGAAATGGGCCACAGACGAATCAGGTATGGAACAAGTTGGCACAATATATACCGCTCAAGGGATGGAGTTTGATTATATCGCTGTAATTTTTGGTAGAGACCTAGTCTTTGATCCTCAAAAAAATGAATGGAGAGCAATTCCTGAAAACTCTTATGACACCCAAGTGAAAAGGAATAATCCCAATTTAGTAAACCACCTAAAAAATGTTTATCGTGTCCTAATGTCACGGGCACACAAGGGGGTATATGTTTATTTTATGGACAAAAACACAGAGAAGTATTTTAAAAGCCATTTACCAAAAATAAAGAAATGAAAATTTTAGATTACCAGGATTGCCGTTTTATAACGAAAGCTTAAAAAGCGTGTTTGAAGAGGCGTTTGAAGAAAAATTGTAAATAATATGAAAAGTTTAATATGATCACAAATTTAATAGCCTCTGCTTTCCTTGCCATTGTCGTTTCATATTTTTCCAACCTTCTCTTTAGAAAAATCATCAAAAACTACGAGCTTTACATCAATAAAAAACACTCTGTTTATCTTGATCTTTGGTCATCTCTCGCCGAAGCTATTAGCGCGGTAAACAGCCAAAGAGGGCCAAAAAGAAGAATACCACTCGAAGAAATGAGTCCTAAAGACTTTGAAGAAGAAATGGCTAAACTACAACTTACCAACAAGCAAAAAGATGGATGGCTAGAAAAATTTAATAAGTATCAATCTGGAACAAGAGAATCAAAAAAACTAATAGAAAAAAACTGGTACGACCTACTTGGTAAAATTGATGTCATTTCTGCTCTACCATCTGTCAATAAATTAAAACATGAATACATTTTCAACCAGCCGTTTTTAAGCGAAGACCTAGACAAGCTATACGCATCCGCCATTCCTTTATTGAAAGAAATCGCTACCATAAGAGAATGCCAGAGTAATACCCCCGAAGAAAGAAAAGAAGATCGATTAAAGGTTGATAAAAATTTTAAAAAAATAGAACAGGTTAGAAAAGAAATTCTTTCTAACATAAGAGAGGAACTAGCAAGCGGAAAATATAACATTATCGGGAACCAGTCAAAAAAGTTCTTTAAAAATTTGACAGAAAAAATATGCTCAATACTAAAAAAACTAAAAACCTCCAAAATCGAATAAAGAGTGTTCATTTGAGCATCAAGATTCTTTTGGTGGCGGTTGTTTTGGGGTTAGTGGCTGCCGCCCTACCCGATTCTTTTTTTAAGTGGCTAATTTTAGGGTTACTATTAATATCTTATCCTTTTATCGTTGTTTACTTTGTCGTGGTAGGAATAACATCAATTACCAAGAGAGTTCGTCAAGAAACTAAAGAATTTAAACAATACTATAATGAATTTGAGCTAACAGATATCTCCTTGAAAAAGGGCATCGTTTCTCTTACCATAATTCAAAATAAAAAATGAATAAATACCACCAAAGAAAAAGAAATTTGTATCAACCGGGGAATAGGGAACCGTTTTCTATTAGCCGGTCGAAAATTGACCTCTTTTTGCAATGCCCGCGCTGTTTTTACCTGGACCGGCGTTTGGGTTTGGGCCGGCCGTCCATGCCCGGCTTTGCCCTAAACTCGGCTGTTGACGCCCTCTTAAAAAACGAGTTTGATTTATTGCGAAAAAACGGCCAAAGGCACGAGCTAATGGTTCGCTATGGCATTGATGCCATTCCTTTTTCCCATCCTGATTTGCCCATCTGGCGAGACGATATTTACCATTATGAGGGGGCCTCGGTAATTCATGAGCCAACCAACCTAAAAATCTGCGGCATTATTGATGATGTTTGGATTAACAAAAAAGAGGAGTTATTAATTGTTGACTACAAATCGACCAGCACCTCAGCCGAGATTTCTCTGGATGATGAGTACAAACAGGGCTACAAAAAACAAATGGAAATTTACCAATGGATATTCAAGCAAATGGGTTTTACTGTTAATAACACCGGCTATTTTGTTTACGCCAATGCCGGCAAAAACCGGCCCAAATTTGATGCCAGGTTAGAATTTGAATTGCAAATCATCCCTCACGAGGGCGATGATTCTTGGATCGAGCCAACAATTTACGAAATAAAACAATGCCTAGATTCAGATAAAATCCCCGACCCTGGCCCGAAATGTGAGTTTTGCCAGTATCGGAAACTGATTGGGAAGAAAGAGGGAGATTTGTAGACCAGCCCTTTTTCTAAATAAACACTTTCCTTATCAGCGTTTGCTAAAACAGAAAAACCAAGCTCCTGATAAAAAT
>CAZFDQ010000253.1:0-6141 GCA_964518205.1 uncultured Pseudomonadota bacterium
CTCGTCCATCATCCCTTCTTCAATCAAAGCAGCCTTTATTTCCGAAATATATCTTGATTCGTTATGGCTGTGATAATGCAATTCTTCAAGTATTCTTAACTCGTCATCTAAATTTTTGTCATATTTACGTTTAAACTTGTCATCAGCGTCACTGCACTTAAACGGATAATATCGCGCACCCCGGCCGATAAGCTGGGCTTCGGAAATAGTGGTTTTGCCAGGCCGGTTATTTTTGCCGTCTCTGGTTTCGTAAAGACGGACAATATCAAATAGATTAAGCACATCCCAACCCTCATTTAATTTCTGCACGGCAAATATCGCCCGAATCTTATTGTCTTTATCTTCAAGCGAATTTAATAACAGCTGGTATTTTTCTTTTTCCTGCTCTTCATTGACACTCAAAGTTTTATTCTCGGCAAAACTATCTTTCAATTTTTTAACCAAAATAGAATCAGTTATTTTATTCTCTTTAAAAAATCCGAACGCTTTCTGCAAAACCAGCACATTGCTTCGCTTTCTGATATTTACAATATCATCTGGTTTTAAATCATCTATAATTTCATGGAATAATTTTTTATTATCTTCTGAGTCGGCGATAGTTCTTTGGGCTTTAAAAAGAATAACCGGCTTTAAATTTAAACCATTTTTGCCGGCCACTTCCTGCCGGTATTGGCTAAGTATTATCGCCTGAATAATACGCTCTTTTTTGTTGGTGTCAGTATGCAACAATTCCACATCTTTGGAATAACCATCATTTCTAAATTCCTTTAGCTCGTATTTATAGATAATTTTATTTTTGTATTTCTCAACAATATTTTTATTCAAAAAGTCCATTGTGGCTGTAAATTCCAAAAGCAGATTGCCAATATTTTGCTTGAATATTTTTTCAACCGTATTCTCCCAGTTTGGCTTTTCCCACATTTCTTTTTGTCCATTTCTGGTCTGGACTTGGCCGTGATGGGCTTCATCAGCGATCAATACTATTCTTTTATCTTTAAAATCCTCCAGAGTAAGGGAGTTTTCTTTTTCGTTGTATAAATCTGTGTGCAGTTTTTGGATAGTGGTAAAGCAGATATTAATATCCTGATCGCTTACCCCGTCAAAATTGGCTACCGGCTTAATTTGAACCTGCTTATTGTCAAAAAGAATCTTGTCGTTAAATAGGTATTTGCTGGACAAATTATTCAAAAAATTATCTTTGGTTTTTTCAATGATATTGGTGGAGTTTACAAAAAACAAAAAATTGCGATAGCCCTGATTGTATAAGTACAGAATCAATCCGGCCATAATCAAAGTTTTGCCCGAACCAGTGGCCATATTGAAAAGAAAATGCAGAGGATATTCTTTATTTTCATAGTCGCCATTATAGCAGTGAAAAAATCTGACAAAGGCCTCTTTTTGATATTCCCGCAATTCAAAGGCCGGGTTTAAATTCTCCGCCATAAAATCCGGAGTCTCTTTTTTCAAGAGTCCCATCCCGGAAGCACTGTCTAATTGTTCGTATAAAAATTGCTGAGTCATATTATTGTTTTGTGAATAACATAGATCCATTTTCAATTTTAATATTAAGGGGTGCAATGATGTCTTTAAGAAACCTGGAAATACTTCTTGCTTTTCCTAATTTTTGACCACTGCCGCTAAAGGCTTGCTGTCCGGACCTGGTTTTACAGAAAGAGAGTATCAAAACATTTTTTGCTCTTGTTAATGAAACATACAATAATCTTCTTTCTTCCTCATCATCGCAATCCGCATTATATATTTCATCATCAAGCGCTGGTATTATAACCACCTTCGAAGATAACCCCTTTGCTTTATGCATGGTCATTATGTTAATTGAGGATTGATCAATCACTGCCTCTTTATCCTCAATAAGTCCATGGATGATCGATAAAAAATTATCCAGTGATAATTTTTTATCATACAACTCTAAAATCTCATTCAAATCACTTATAACATCGTCTTTTCCGTCTTTAATGTAATCAGGTATTATTTCGATTATCAAATCTAATTGCTCTTTTATTTCTTTCTCTTCCCAATTTTCTTTAATGGAAGATATTTTATCCACTATATCCTTTACCAAGTTATTATTTACTTGATTTAGCGCATCAAAAAAATTACATCTATTTTCTTTAGCATATTTATAAGCTTTTTTATATGTTTCTTTTCCAACACCTTTGGTGTATTCCAATATTGTCCTAATTGCTAACGATTTATTTTTATCAACTATTAATTTTATATATGCTAATAAATATTGACCAAACTCGGTTTTAAAAGATGATTCTAAGTCGTTACATTTTACTGGTAACGCCAGCTTAATATGCTGTTCAACTATTGGCTTAGAAAAAGCTCTTCTAAAATCATTGCGTAATAAGATAAGTATATCTTGTGGTTTAAATCCTTTTTTATTGATTAAAAAATCACTTAACTTTGCAATTTTTTCAGCCTCTTCATCCTGATTATTAAAACGGTAAAGCTTAACTATTCCTGCGTTAGTAGATTGAGGTTTTAATACTTTTGGTATGCGATTATAATCCTGGGAAATAACCGATTGTGATATATCAAGAATATTTTTATCACATCTAAAACATTCGGAGAGTTTGAACTCTTCTATATCGTTATAATTTTTTTTAAGAAAATCTATTTTAATACCTTCAGGATCTGCATTTCTGAAACTATATATACTTTGGTCGTCATCTCCAGATAAAAAAGCTTGACACTGGGATCTTTCGGCGATCAATTTAATTACTCTTTGATCGCATGGGTTAAAGTCTTGATATTCATCGACTATAAGATATTCAATATCCGGCTTGTATTCTACATTTTGATCTAAAAAACTTTTGTAAAGGTATACAAGCTCTCCACGTAACACATAACTCATTATTTTCTGCTGTTCTCTCAAAACGCCAAGAAATGCAGGAGCATCTGGAGAAAAAGTACTCTCCCACTCCTTTTTCTCTGCATTAAGATTCTCCCAACCAGCAAAAAGTTTTTTAAATAATTCTTTTACCCTATCAAGTTTGATGTTTAATAAATTTTTTAAATCCTGCCTAATTAAAATTTCATCAGCATCATCTGCAATATTCTCTAATGAAGAATTGTTTTTACACAACTCTCGCAAGGCAAAAGAATGAATATTATTTACTCGGGGTTTATTATCTCCTTGAATATTTTTATTAATCTTTCGTATAAAATCACTTGTATTTGATTTTGTAAATGTTAAAACTTGAACTTTACTAAGATTAGCGCCGCTCTTTTTCAGTTTATCCAGTAAATAAATTATAATTGTAGTTTTTCCTGTTCCAGGACCAGAAATTACAACTTTTTTAAGTAAGTCACTATCGATAATATTTTGTTGCTCTTTTGTTATATTAATAACTTGGCTCATAAAATTCCTTATTCATTTTTCTATCCTCCTCACCAATCTCAAACTCTTTATCCTCAATCTCGCTTAAATTTACATAAAGCTGGTTTTTGTTAAGCAGGTCAAAAAGAGTGCGTTGTTGTTTGGCGAGTGGGAGTTTTTTGAATTCATCAATTGTCTCGTCAAATTTCTTAATATCAACATTATAATTCAAAAAGCTTTTGGCCTTCATTTCTTCCCAAATCTTCAAAAGCTCTTTTGTGTCTTTAGCTTTCTTAATTTTATCAACAAATAGCTCGTTGTATTTCATTAGCTCACAATAGATAAAATCCGGCTCTTCTTTTCCGCTAAACAAATTTTCATCTTTAGTTAAATTTTGAATGACTTTTTGAATTCTTTCTTTACATATTTTTATATGTTCATCCAATTGTTCTACCAAGATAAATTTTCTATTTCCGCCGTCTTCTTTATTTAACTCAAGTGTAGCGTGTCCCGTCGTGCCAGAGCCTGCAAAAAAGTCTAAAATAATATCATTATCAACTGTCATCAATTTTAATGTATCTATAATTGTAAAAAGAGACTTGGGATAACTGAAATCTTTTCTACCAATTATTTTTTCTAACAACAAAGTTCCGTATGAAGTAGAGTTATATTTTGGATCAATCCAATGTGTTGGAATGATCTGCTGTTCTCTAAATTTCCTATAAATAACAATCTTTCCTTTCTCTCTCCTTATAACCACTTCTCCCCTTTTAAATCTATCAACAAAGGTTTCTGGTATTGTTATCCATGTTAATTCTCGACCTGAATCAGTTATGGGCAAGACTTTCTCGTAGCCCTTTTTCTCTTTTAGGGAAACATTCTTAAGATCTTTACTTACATAAATTGGATACCAAAAATTAGGTTTATCTTGTCGCGTAACTCCACCACCACCTCCTTGAACAACAATATAATTTTTCAAACAATAATTGCCTTTTTCATCTCGCAAATTAAATTCTTCTTTTTTCTTTTTATCTATTACAACATCTTTAATATTAGTGCCATATTTTTTAGAATAAACCAACATAAAATCATTTGATGCAGAAAAATTTTTATCCATCCATCTACCTCTAGCTTGATTTACGATTGAAATAATACCCAGCCGATTTTCTCTACTAAAAACTTCATCTGACAACTCACCTAAATAAAACAATTCCGCATGATCAATTGCAATTGCAATAAAGCCATCATCTCTTAATAATTCCCTAGCGACTTCCAGTCGATTTTTCATAAAAGTTAACCAAGTGGAATGAGTAAAATTATTATTGTAAGTAAAAGTTTCTTGACTTCCACCGGTGTTATAAGGCGGGTCAATGTAGATGAGTTTTATTTTATTTTGAAATTGCTGTTTTAAAGAATGCAGAGCTAAAAGATTATTGCCTTTGATGATTAAATTTTCCAGGATAACGCCGTTATCATCACGCTTTAAATCCTTAACTTTCTCTTCACCTTTTTGGGAATATTTTTTCCAATTGGTTAAAACTTTGGGAGTTAGCAATTTATCAATTTCGTCTTGAGCTAAAATTTCATTAAAAAATATCTCTTTTCGCTTTTCATCTTCTTTGGTCATTCCGCCTTCCAAAACACAATCCTTAAACGGCCAGACAAGAGCCACCTCTTTGCGTTCGTTTAAAAATTTGCCGTCAATATTCAAGCCGATTTTATTGCGGTATTTGGTATAAGAATCAGCCAAGAAATTTTTATCCTGAATATAGGCCACAAAATCATTGATATTAAAAACTAAAACATCCTTTATTTTGCTAAAAAATTTAGCTTTGGATTTTTTGCCGGAAAGCAATAATTCAACCAGTTTCTTGTCCGCCTTATAAGCGGCGTCAATTACATTACTTTTCAACAAATCTCCCTCTTGATCAACGAACCGGGAGTTTTGTTTTAAAAGCTTCTCTAATTTTGAATAAAAATCTTGTGGCATATTTTTAAATTTATTAGCTTTGATTATTTTTTAATAACTTTATAATCCCCGTCATTGCCATTAATCCGGACATAATATTCACATCCGTCAACAGAGATTTTGCCGCACTTGCAATAAGTTAGTTTTTTGTGGGTATTCCAATAAATCTCATCACCACAATGAACGCACTTATAATAAATCTGTTTGTTGTTTTTATCTTTCATTTTCATTATTCTAATGATTAGAATAAGAGAACCCGTTATTTTAATTGATTATTCTTCGCTATCTAAGCGAAGTTTTAATAAAAAGATGGTTTCTGATTTTAATTTTGCCCGAACCCAGTCTTTTTGTTTATTATCCAAAAGTTCGCCCATACCAGAAAAAATATTTTGACTACTTATCTTTTCCATTAAATCAATGCACTTTTGGAGAAATTCTTTAAACCCTATACCAGTGCGGTCTTCCACTATTTTCCTATTAACTGGCCACTCGTTCTGTAAAAAATACCAAACATCAAAAATATCGCGGTTCGTTTTACCAATACGCTCATACATAGCACAAAGCTTATGGGCAAACATATCTTCCTGAATCATAACTCGCATAGAGATACCAAAATATGCTCTTACTTCATATTTTGAGCCGAACTCTCTGCGGTTAATTTCAACTTTAATATTTTGTCCACCGCGCGCTTTTCCGCTATAAGACAAAACATAGATTAAATTGAATTTTTTCTTTTCGGCTTGTTTGAGCGTGCCATAATTTTCCAAAATCTTTTTTATTTGTTCAAAAACATAGTCTTCTTTTTCCTTATCAAGCAAATCAAAATCCA
>CAZFDQ010000254.1:0-3451 GCA_964518205.1 uncultured Pseudomonadota bacterium
TACTATGTTTATTACATAATCAAAAATAAAACACCGTGGTTTTACAAAATTAATTCGTCTATAAAAATTTAGAAATAAGAAAGGACATTTTTATGAAACTAACAAAAATAAAATTAACAACCGGTCTTTCTTTGCCACTCTTATTTTTAACACTATCCATTACCGCAAAAAAAGAGCCAACAAAACAAACACCACAAGAAACAAAAATAAAAAAAAATCAAAAACTAGAAGGTCCAGAGCTAAATATCTTAAATACCATATTAATAAAAAAACCATCGGTTACATTAAAATCTAGAAGCGCTCATGATACAGCACAAAAAGTTGTTGCTATTTTAGAAGCTCAAGAAAGCGAACAAAAAAAACAAACCGAATTAGAAAAACAAAACAACACAGAAGCCAAAAACATCGACAAAAAAGATAAAAATAATAAAGACCATAAAAATAAAGAAACCGATGAAAAAGAGCTAGCACTCTTATCAGATTGCAAAGAAAAGCTTTTAAAGCCCGTTAATAAATTCTTTGAACCACTGTATGGATATAAAGCCTTACTTCAACCTCTCGTAAAAAATATTTTATTAGGTGAAGATGCAGATATTAACAAAATCCCAGAAACAAACCGACCTTTATGCTATCTTTTCTTTGAAGTAGATAAAAAATATGCTCCTAAGTTTTTTGAAAGTGTAATGATTGATAAAGAATCAATATTAAGAGCATGCAAAGAATTCATAACTCTATTCGGAGTTGTAACCAATAGCATTTCACCAGAAGCACAAGAAAAAGCAGATGAAATGCTTAAAAAACTTCAGCAAAAAATAAAAACTAAAAGCAACTAAATAAACTGCAAAGGTTAATATATGGAGGAACTGGTAGAAGTTTGCGGCACACTGGATAAACAAATATATAAAAATTCAGAGAATGGTTATGCTGTTTTTAAATTAAAAGTAAACACAAAAGAATCCATAACCGTTCAGGGATATCTACCAGAACTTCACCAAGGAGAACGCGTCAGCTTTAAAGGAAAATGGAGTTTTCACCAAAAATATGGGCGGCAATTTGAAGTAAAAGAATGTGCCGCTCAACTTCCAAATTCTGCAGATGGAATAAAAAAATATCTCGCATCTGGCATGATTAAAGGTGTTGGACAAAAAACAGCAGAACGCCTTGTTGATGTTTTTGGAGAAAGGACTTTAGAAATAATTGATAAAGAACCAGATCGACTTTTAAAAATAACTGGAATTGGAGACAAAACAGTTTCTATTATAAGTAAAGCCTGGGAAGATCAAAAAGAGATTTCTAAAGTGATGGTCTTTTTAAAATCAAAAGACATTCCAACCGCTTTTGCCGTAAAAATATTTAAAACTTATGGCAGCAATTCAATTGATATAATCACACAAGATCCATATAAACTCGTAGAGGATATTTGGGGTGTTGGATTTAAAACAGCTGATACACTAGCAATAAAACTAGGCTTAGAAAAAGATAGTTTAAAAAGAGTAAAAGCTGGAATATTACACTTGTTAACACAAGCAACAAACGAAGGTCATCTTTATTTAGAAATCTCTGAATTAAAAAAAAGTATTACAAAACTTTTAGAGTTAGAAAGTTCTGCATGTGAACTTTTATCAAAACATGCCCTACACGAGCTCTATCAACAACAAAAAATAAAACTAATAACATATGAAGATAAACATTTTCTTTCTATGCCACAATATTATTTCTCTGAAAAAGGTATCTCTTATAAAATTTTAAACTTTTTAGATAGAGTTGCCGATCCACGTTTTGATTTTGATAAAATCTATAACCAAATTAGAAAACCTGATGCAAACGGAATTGAACTTAATGAAGATCAACAACGTGGAGTCATGACATGTTTGCAAAACAGAATTACAATTATCACAGGAGGTCCTGGAACAGGCAAAACAACTCTTGTAAAAAAACTTTTAGAAGTTTTACAAACTTTTAAAATTAAATTCAGACTAGCAGCACCTACAGGAAGAGCTTCCAAAAGAATGTTTGAAGGGACTGGACACAATTCCGAAACTTTGCACAGATTGATGGAATTCAGCCCCCATCTAATGACTTTTGAAAAAAACGAACAAAACGCACTTGATCTTGATTTTTTAATTGTAGATGAAGCATCTATGATTGATGTTTTTTTGATGCACTCTCTTTTAAAAGCATTACCTTCAAAAGCACATATTGTATTCTTAGGCGATATTGATCAACTTCCATCTGTTGGAGCAGGAAATGTTTTAAACGATCTAATTGAATCAGAAAAAGTTGCTACTGTTCGTTTAACTCAAATTTTTAGGCAAGCGCAGGACAGCTTAATTATTGTTAATGCACACAAAATTAATAATGGCGAATTTCCAACATCATCTATTCCAGAATCCAAAAAAGATTTTATTTTTATAAAAGAAGACGAACCCACAAATGTCTTTCCCAAACTACACCAAATCTACAAAACAAAATTGGCACAAAAAGGAATTTTACCTAGTGATAGCATTGTGCTTACTCCAATGAACCGTGGAGTTGCAGGAACACAGCGTATTAACCAAGAATTGCAAATGATTTTAAATCCTGGAAACACAGAAAAAACAGTAACTAGATTTGGTAACATTTACAAAATTGGCGACCGTGTAATGCAAATTAGAAACAATTACGATAAATTTGTATTCAACGGTGACATTGGAACGATTTTAAATATCGACCCAATTAACCAAACACTTTCTGTTAGCTTTGGTATCAAGCCTTTAGAATATGACTTTGCAGAACTGGATGAACTTGTTCTTGCATATTCAATCTCTATTCATAAAAGTCAGGGATCCGAATTTTCTGCAGTCATTATCCCTATTTTTATGCAACATTTTATTTTACTACAAAGAAATTTAATATATACTGCTATCACTCGCGCAAAAAAACTTTGTATTTTAATTGGACAACCCAAAGCTATCGCTATGGGAATAAAAAACAACAAGGGAACTAAACGCAACACCTTTTTAAAAGAATTTTTAACAACAGATCTTGAAGCTAGATAAAGTATCGAAGGCTTTTTTATGAAAACAAAAACAATCTTATTAATGTCGCTTATTTTAACAACAACAATCACCCCAAACGCAATGCATATAGCTATTATTGATGGTAATCAAACGCACCTACAAAATTTAATTACGAGGAACCCATCATTGATGCACAGAAAAGCAAAATACGGAGATACTCCACTACATACTGCCGTAAAACAAAACCAACCCGAAGTGGTTGAAATTTTGATACAAAATGGAGCCAAAAGCCATATTCGTAATGATGCAGGACAAACCCCACTCCATATAGCTATTCAAAAACATTTTTATCTCATCGTAGTTAATCTTTTATTTTTTAATTCCGAAGATACGGATATTGAACAATTTATAAACATAGCCGACAACCAAAGAAATAGGGCCATTCATCTTGC
>CAZFDQ010000255.1:0-1623 GCA_964518205.1 uncultured Pseudomonadota bacterium
GATAAAAAGGATAAAAAATTATTAGCCATGAGAGTGCCTCTTATTAGTAGAGCCCCTCAAATAAAAGATTTTGCAGAAGTGGGGTATTATAATTTAGAAGACCCGGAAAGAGGTTTTGCAAAAATTGGCAAAACTAACACTTGGTGCTGGCAACAAGGATGTAGATTGCAGTGGTATGCGAGAAGAGATGATCAAATTATTTACAATTGTTTAATTGATGGAAAATATGGAGCAGTGATTAAGGAAGTGCCAAGCGGAAAAACGATTAAAAAAATTAATAAGCCTTTATATTCTGTTAGCAATGACGGGAAATGGGGACTTTCTCTTGATTTTTCTCGTTTGCAAAGATTAAGACCTGGATATGGCTATGGAGTATTGCCAGATGAAACTATTAATATTTTAAAGCCGGATTATAATGGTATAGAGTTGGTTGATTTGGAAACTAATAAAGTCAAACAGCTTTTTACTTTAGAAGAAGTATCTAAAATAGAACCGCATAGCTCTATGGAAGGAGCTGAACATTATTTTAATCATATAATGTTTAATTCTTCTGGTAATAAATTTATTTTTTTCCATCTGTGGATGAGCAAGTTTGGAAAAAGATATTCGCGTCTATTTGTTGCTGATAGGGATGGTTCTAATCCTAAACTGCTAAACAATAGTGGATGCGTTTCTCATTATAATTGGATATCAAATAACAAGCTAATATTGTATAGTTTAGTTGAGCAAACAAATAAACTAATGTATGCAATTTTTAATAGCATAACTGGAGAAATAAAATATTTTGGAAAAAATATACCTAAAGTTGATGGTCATCCAGCTTTGCTAGAAAAAGAAAAAATTATTATTACTGATACATATCCCGATAGTTGTTCTCAAAGAAATTTACTTTGCTATGAAATAAAAAAAGATAAAACTATGGTTTTGGCAAGATTTGATGATCCAAAAGATTTAACCGGAGAATTAAGATGCGATCTGCATCCGAGGGTCAGTCACGATAAAAAAAGGGTATGTGTAGACAGGTTTCTTGACGGTAAAAGAAGTGCATCCTTGATTCCTATTAATATTATTCAGCATCCATGAAAATTGTTTACATTGCGGACTCAATTATTCCCTCGCAAACTGCTAATAGCATTCATGTGATGAAAATATGCCAAGCATTCGCTTTAAATGGGCATAAGGTTGTTTTGCTGTTGCCCAATAAGATTGATAGAAATGTTAACGTTGACAATGTTTTTGATTTTTATGGAGTAAAAAAATGCTTTGAAATAGTTAAATTGCCTTTTCCTAAATTTAAGGGCAATTTTTTGTTTTTTTCTTTTTTAAGTGTTTTAAGATCTTGGAAAGAAAAGCCTGATTTAGTTTATACTCGATTTTTATATTCTTGTTTTTTTCTGTCATTGACTAAATTGCCGACTATTTTCGAAGTTCACTCTTCTTTTACTTCTTGGATGGATAAGATATGTTTTAATTTAATAAATAAAAGTAAGTTAAAAAGAATTGTTGTCATATCACAAGCCTTGCGTAATTATTTCTTAAAAAAATATAAAATTAAGAATGTTGAAATTTTAGTTGCACCGGACGGTGCAAATCTGGCACCGAAAAATTTATTGCCTGTAGTTA
>CAZFDQ010000256.1:0-4637 GCA_964518205.1 uncultured Pseudomonadota bacterium
TTTATTTTTATAAAACCATCATATGATTGGGGTGTTGCAACTTTGCAAAATTTGCGATTTCCAAGATATAGAAATCAAGATAGGTTTTGTTTTGAATCAAATCGATTGAGAAGGAGTAAGAGTAATTATTTTTTTGGGATCTTTGATGGGCATGGTGGCCATGATGTTTCTAATGATTTTGCGGCTGGAGTATATGAAAATTTTTTAAATATAGAAAGTTCAGATTTAAAAGAATCTTTAGAGCAAACCTTTGAACATTTTTCATTTGAGTTTATTGAAAGAGAAAGTGGATCTACTGCAGTTGTTGGAGCTATAAAAAATAATAGACTTTGCATAGCAAATGTTGGGGATTCACGAGCCCTTTTGGTTAACAAGAATGGGAGTTTTTATTCAACTATTGATCATAAACCAATTTCTGTAACAGAAGAAGGTAATAGAATTTTAACATGCGGTGGAATTTTAAATTGTTATTTTAAAATTTATGTTCCTTGTATTGGTTTTTCTTTGGGAAATGGGACTTATATAAATTTTAACAATATTTCTCTGGCAGGAGATTGTACCATAAAAATAGATATCGAAAATTGTTTGTGGCAATTTCATAAGCAGCCTTGGTTTTTAACAGATCCACAAGTTCAGGATTTTTTTAATCAAACGATTTCAAGTGTGTACACAATAAAGGATGCAAAAGTTTATTTAAAAAATTGGTATGTAGAAAATCCTCGCTTAGGTTGCCAATTAGCTTTAAGTAGATCTATGGGTGATCGTAGGTTTAGGCAATATGGTGTAACTTCGGACCCTGATTTTTATGAATTTGAATTAAACGAAGATAGTAGTTTTTTAATTTTAGCATCAGATGGTTTATGGGATATTTTTACAAATGAATTTGTAGCAAATTCTGTTTCAAATAAAATAAAAAAAGGATATAGTTTAAGCGATATATGTAATATTTTATGCAACCAGGCTCGATTATATGGTAGTGGTGATGATATTACTGTTTTGCTTATAAACTTGTTCGATAATGGAGATACATCTTGTTGTGGGTCTGGATGTGTTGTTATGTAATTTTTATTCCTGGATAATTCCAGGAATTTTTTCTATATCATAATAAAGAGTAGTTTTTAAAATATTAAGAATTGTATTAATTTTACTTTCATTCCCTTTAAAGTTAATTCCTTCTTGTGAGTCAAGAATAATTTTGACATCATTTCCAACAGTTAGAATTTTTTTACCTTCAGAAAGAGTTACAATTGGTTTTGCGGTTTTTTCTAGTTCTAATGTGTAGGTAATGATATCAAACAGATATCTTGAAGAAATATAATGAAAAGGCCCAATTTGAATAGAATATTCTTTTTCAACTTCTTTTTTTGCTAATCGGTTGAATCCTATTGAAATCATAATAGGGGAAGCAATTGTTGTAAGGATTATAACAGTTACGCAGATAATATATTGATGTGGTGTTAATAAGTTTGTCCCATTTAATATTGTTGCAATAACAAGTCCAACTTCTCCTCGAGCAACCATCGAAGATCCAAAAATATAACTTTCAATGAAGGTCCATTTTTGCGTTTTATCTGTTTTTAACCAGTTAGAAAATATTGTTGTGATGTGACATCCGATAAGTTTTGATATTATAGCAACAAACAAGAGAACAGTAACAATTGTCCAGTCCTCCATTCTTAAAATGTTTAAGTCAACTTGCATTCCAACAGAACCAAGAAAGAGTGGAAGCATTAATGTATTTACAAATGGTGATATTGCTCGTACAGCTTTGTGTTTATCATCACCCATTCTATGAAAAAGACCTGCAAAATATGCTCCTGTAATTCCTGCAAGACCACCAAGGAGTTCTGCTAAAGAAAAATAAGAAAGCATTGTCAATGCTGCAAATGAAGGGATAAGGTGAAAATAGCGCATGGTTTTTAATTTTTTTGCCGTTGGTACAATAAAAAATTTTCCAATAAAAAACATTGCGACAAAAGTAATAAGCATATAAAGCAATGAACTACTTATTCCGCTGCATTGTTTTTCTAAGTTTAAATTGCATGCACTTTTACCAAGTAAACTACTCTGCAATAAAACAGCAAAAATAGAGAATAAAATAACTGCTAAAATATCATCAACTATAGCTGCTCCCATTGTTGCTTTTGAACTGCGTAGTCCCATTTTGTTTTGTGCAATAAGCATTGCGATGGGAATAGAAACACTTGTTGCTGCAAAAACAACACCAAGCCCAATTGAGGTTGCAAGATTATATTCGTAACTAAAAATATAAAAGGCGGTTGCTGTAATCATTAAGATGGGAACTACTGCTCCTAATAATCCAGCCAATGTTGATTCAATACCAACTTTAGTCATCTCTTTTACATCCGTTTCGTGTCCGGCTAACCACAACAAATAAGAAACGGTTAAGGCCGAAGAAATCAAAAGCACGAAAAATAAGAATAGATCTGATGATGCAAAAGAATAAATTCTTTTTGTTGTTACATCAACAATTTCTAGAGGTTCAGAGAAAAAGTGAATATTTTTTATATCTAAAAAGGATGGACCAAGAAAAATACCACCGATTATTTGTCCGGCAACAGTTGGAAGCTTGAAAAGTACTTTTAAAATTTTACCTACAAGCACCGTTGCTAAAAGTAATAATGCAACAAATAATGCGAATTTAGCTGCAAACTCAGCGTTGACTCCTTGTTCAGATAAAAAATTTATAGGAATTTTTTTAAGCTTTGGTGCGCGCGACATAGAAGAGCCGACACCAAGAACAAGAGAGTTAAAAACTGTAAAAAGAGTGAAAAAACTGGTTATAAGTTTTTTAAAATTCATCGTAATCCTATTTTTTTATCAATTATGTTTTTTTAAGACAAATTGACCACATCCACCTTCTAACCCTCTTCCTTTACTCCTTCTAACCGTCACCATTATATTTTTTGATCTTAAATATTTTGCAAAAAGATTAATTTGCTCTTCGCTTGAACTTTGTGCTGGTAGATTTTTTGTTGAGTTATAAGGAATCAAATTAATCTTTACTTTTAAATTGTTTAACAAGTGTAACAATTGTTTAGCATGAATTAAAGAATCGTTGATTTTATTTAGCATTAGATATTCAATAGTAATATAATCACGTTTACCTAAATTTATTTTTTTTGTTTCAGAAATTAATTTTTTAAGTGGATATCTTTTATTAATTGGCATGAATTCATCACGTTGTTCATCTGTTGGAAAGTGCAAAGATATTGCTAATTTAACCTTATATTTATTGATTAGATTTGCCAGGCCTTCACAAACTCCAGCCGTAGAAATAGTGATTCGATTCTTTGAAAGAGCAAAACCATCTTTATGTAGTAAGATATCCAAAGATTTTTCTATATTTTCTTTATTGAGCATTGGTTCTCCCATACCCATAAAGACGATATTTGTAATTTTAGGGGCTATATTATTTTTGATGGCATAATTTTGAATAATGATAATTTGACCTATAATTTCTGATGGATCTAAATTTCTTAAATACTTTAGTTGTGTTCCCGTGGCGCAGAATTTACATTTTAATGGACAGCCAATCATGCTGGATACACAAATGGTGGCCCGTTTATCAGTTAACATTAAAATAGATTCAATTAACTTATCATCATGTGTTTTCAATAAGAATTTGTATGAATTATCTGACTTACAGTGAGATATATCAGAGATTTTAGGGATATTTATTTGAAAATTTTGTGCAATTTGAGTTTTTAAATCTTTGGGAATATTTGGCATTAAATCAGGTTGTATAACACTTTTTTGATAAAACCAGCTAAATAATTGTTTTGCCCTAAATTTGGGCTGAGAAAGTAATTTAAGTGCAGATTCTAATTCTGATAAAGTCATGTTGAGCAAGTTATTGTTCATTTTTATTTAACCCCCAGTTTTATATTTAGGCTACAGTGTTATTTTATATATTTATAATGCCTGATATACAAAAAACTGACAAGTGGTTATCGTTTTTTTTATTGGTTGAATAGAAAATTATAAAGAGTTGACAGATGCAGTTTTTACCGGTAAATTTTAGCTGAAATGTTCATTAAACGCGGGAGTAGCTCAGTGGTAGAGCATTGCCTTGCCAAGGCAAGGGTCGCGGGTTCAAATCCCGTCTCCCGCTCCATGTTCTTTCGTGTTTTCTTAAAATAGTCTTTAATTAGATAAAAAAAGTGCAAAAATTGCTATAAATGTTGGATTTTGGTAGTTTTTTACTATATATTGTCGATTATATAATCTGTTTGTGTTATCTTTATTTTTAGTGAATTGTTTTCTGTTGTTGCTTGCTTGATTGTATTTTTAAAAACAGGAAAATATTGTTAATTGATAGGATATTATATACTTTCTGTCCAAATATTTATTACGAAGGGTTTTATCTGATGAAATCAATGCTTCAAGAAGGTGCTTCCGTTATTAAAGCTATTGATAAAGCATGGAATGATTGTGGAAGGCCACGAGAGTTTACTATTAAAGTTCTTGAGCAAGAAGATAAGGGATTTTGGGGGACTGTAAAGAGTCCAGCTGTTATTTCTATTACTTTTGATCCTAAAAAGCAACCACAACCGATTCGAGAAAAAAATATAGAAAAAGTTTCGGAAAAAAAGATTGAAACAAAAAAAGAAAAA
>CAZFDQ010000257.1:0-2274 GCA_964518205.1 uncultured Pseudomonadota bacterium
AAAATACAAAGATGAACTAAAAGAGCTTTGCAAATATGACAATGACACAAAAGATGTTTTTGGTTTTGTAAATTCTTGGTGGGTGTTTGGTGAAGTGGCAAAAGAATTGAATTATAAAATCTTTATGGCAGAAGTTGAAAATGTTGGCTACAAAAGGACAAAGCGAGGCGAGAAACCAATGCCCAATCAGCTCAATCGCATCAATGACAAGGGTGAAGTTGTTATTGACGACGGGATAACACAAACCGCCTTGGATTATATGAGAAAAATTGATTGGGAATAAATGTAAATATTATGAAAGGAAAAGAATATAAAAATAAAAAGCTATCAACGAAGGCCAAAGACGTCTTTTCTTTTAAGTTTGAAGATAATATTTTCCCGGAAAGAGTGGTTCGCGAAGTTTTCAAAAACAAGGGCGTAGAAGTACATTATCCATTTTACGACGATAAACAAAGGTATAAATATATTGATTCTTTTACTTTTAATGAGATTTCGCCAGACAACGTAAAAGGAATTACAACAGCCGTTGGCAGAGGATTGGGCTTTACCAGGAATCTTAAGCCAATAATAAAGGAATTAGAAAACTTTACTCGTATAAGCCAAATTATCATTTCAAAAAATGACCCAACATCGATTAAAGGCAACAAAATTACTTTTAGCACCCTTGATTTAGAAAGTATATTTGACGTTCTGCGACCATTCAATGAAAAGCAATATAGCGAAAAAAGAAAGGTGACAAATAATTTACTTTCCGAGATTCTACCAAATAAGTTTAAGAAAGACGCTTCTCAATACACAAAAGGAGATTTAACAACTTTTATTCTAAATAAAGATTTGAAAAACAATCAAATTTCCGATGAAGACGCTAAAAATATAGTAGAAATTTTACCCGAGGAAATAAAAGAGCAGCAAATAATCTACAAGATTGAGGAAAAAATTGAAACCATAAAAATAAAAAAGGCAAAAAGAGAATTTGAGAAATTAAAATCGCAAAAAAACGATTCTGACTCGCTAGAAAAGAGGTGGCATAAATTTTTCAAGGAGAATGATTGGATATTTTCTTATGTCTTATTGCAACCAGTAGTTATTTACGGCGATGAAATTTATATTGGAGGCAAAAACATAAAAAATAAGGGCGGGAAGATAGCTGATTTCTTGTATAGAAATTCCCTGACCAACAACGCTTGTATTATAGAAATAAAAACTCATAAAACTCCAATTTGTAATAAATATGCCTACAGAGGAACTAATGTTTTTCCACTCAATGGCAAGTTTACAGGCGCGATAAATCAAATTTTGGTTCAAAAAGATAAGCTTTTGAAAAAATATGCCTCTTTGCTACAGGAAGAGAAAGAGAATGAAAAAGCAGACGAGTTTTTTGATATTTTTAATCCTAGATGTGTTTTGGTAGTGGGTTCTGTGTCTGATATGAAGAAAAATCAACGAAGCAATTTTGATATTTTTAGGAACAGTATGGGAAATGTAGAAATAATCACATTTGATGAGATTGAGGAAAAGTTAGACAATTTTGCGAATCTTCTCAAGTAGAAGAATAAAATTCTTATAACTATGCCACTAAAACAATTTACAATTGACTTTCAGGAATTGGGAAAAGAAAAATCATTGAGATATGATGTTGATTTTGTGGATTTTCAAAATGAATTTTTGGCCGAGCGATATTATTCTTTCAGCGATTTATTTGAATTTTCGTCTGAAAATAAAGTGGATATTGAAAAATTTGATGATGACATCTTCTATTCGGAAATTGGCAATGTTTCTAAAGAAGGTGATGTTGAACCAGTAAGATTAAACTTCAGTGTACGGAAAGAAGAGGAGGAAAATTATTACAAGAAGATAGAAAAGGGCGATATTATTAAGGCGAGAGAAAATGATATTTTGCTTTCAAAAGTCCGTCCGAATCTTAAAAAATATGTTTTTATAAACGGAGATACAAAAGATTATTTTTATACTTCGGCTTTTATTCATTTGATACCAAGAAAGCTAAATAAAATTCTTTACTATTCTTTCAGAACAATTTTTTATGAAAATCTTATTGCTATTTCAAGGCAAGGAAAGGGTTATCCGACGCTTAAGGAAAATGACTTCTCTTATTTAAAGTTTGATAAAAAGATTATTGATAAACTTTCTGAAAAACAAGACCAGATCGTTTCTCAAATTGAGCTGATTGAAAAGAAAGTTGATCACATCTTTCTTCCCTATTATATGGATATGTGGAGTGATGCTCCCAGGTTGAAAGAAACACTTATCTGTGCC
>CAZFDQ010000258.1:0-1918 GCA_964518205.1 uncultured Pseudomonadota bacterium
GTAATAGCCCAAGCTAATTTAATGGGCATTTGTTCAAAGGTACCTAAGTTTTTTCTTACAAATTCACCTCCTACAAAAACGTATTTCGATATTTCCCAGAGGTGTTTTTTAACTTCGACAACCTTTCCATCAGTTTTTTCTACTTTTATTATTGTCTGGTTCAAACCGGTTTCATTATCAACACAATCATCGATTTGAAGAATTTTACCAATTGTTCCATTCACCCAGCGTCTTTCATTATCGTTACAAATAAACATGATTTGTGCTCCAGGTCGAAATACAAGTGTTTCATCATTAGGATAAAGGTTCTTTGTAATAGTGCCTGTTTTTTCAGCAAAAAAAACTTTTTCTTCTCCTGCTAATTGTCCAAGCTTTTTTTCATTAATTCCATTTGCTCCATTATTGGTGGTCATTAAATAAATATATTTTTCAGAATCCTTTGGAGTGAAATTGGGTTGGCAGCGTTTATTTAATTCCTTTATTTGCTCATAGTTGATGGAATTATCCCGGATCGCATTTAATAGCTCTATAAACTGGAGATTAGATTGACGGTAGATTTTTTCTAAATCAACACGTACAATTTTGAAGCTCTCTGAAAACATATTACTTTTTTTGTGAAAAACTTCAGCATCAAAGAAGTAGGGGGAGTTGTATTCTGAGAAAAATTTTTCGCGATCATTGGTTGTAAGCACTGGTGGAAGTTGATAAAGATCCCCGAAGAAGATCATTTGTACTCCACCAAAGGGTTTGTCTACTTTACGACTACGGCGCAAAACAATATCAACAGCATCTAGCAAGTCAGCACGTACCATCGAAATTTCATCGATAGCGATAGTTTTGATACTTTTAAATTTGTCTAATTTTGTTTTATTTAAAACCATGTGCATGGCTTCATCTTTTTCGAAACCAGGCTTAAGTGTAAAAAAAGAATGAATTGTTTCGCCATTAACATTAACTGCGGAGATTCCGGTAGGGGCTAGAATTATAATGCGTCTCTCAGCTATTGAACGAATATGTTCTAAAAGTGTTGATTTTCCTGTTCCTGCCTTACCAGTAACAAAAACATTTTGTTTGGTGTTCAGAATAAGGTCGATTGCTTTTTTAGCTTGTTTGGAAAATTTAATCATGGATGGATATATAAAAACTCTGCGGGCAGGACTCGAACCTGCAACCAACCGGTTAACAGCCGGTGGCTCTACCATTGAGCTACCGCAGAACAACTCAGGTCATTATACTTTAAATATTTTCTTTATTCAATAAAATCGAGCTCTAAACTACCTTTTGTGTAATCAGGAGGAGATACAAACACGTCCCAAATAGCTCTATGTATTGCAAGAATCTCCCTTATTTTAAAAAAACTTTCTCTTTGATAATCATATTTTGTTGCAGAAAAGCCAGTACTTTCAATACCTAGATTTTCACAAGTGAAAATAGCTCTTGAAAGATGATAACCCTGTGAAATTAAAATGGCTTTGTCTATATCCCAAATATTTTTTGCTCTTGCGCAAGTATCGTAAGTTCTTGAGCCAGCATAATCTCTAACAAGATCTTCTGCCTTAATATCATGCTCATTAATGAGATAATTGTACATAACTTGGGGTTCATTGTAATCAAAATCACTGTTATCTCCTGAAAGTAGCATTTTTGTGACTTTTCCATCGTAGTAAAGCTCTGCAACAGTGTCTAATCGGTGTCTAAGCATGTCATTGGGTTCTTTGTTATCTTTAATCCCTGCTCCAAAAATAATGGCAACGTTGTAACTAGGCACACTTTCAATATTCGTATATATTTTAGTTTTTCCTGTTTGTAAAACAACAAAAGGTACTGCGAAGAAATATATAATCGCAATTAAACAAAGAATTAGTGTTGTTTTAATAAATTTTTTCATTAAAAATTTTTTCTAAAATCTATTCCCGTA
>CAZFDQ010000259.1:0-4680 GCA_964518205.1 uncultured Pseudomonadota bacterium
TATAGGCATATTAATCATTATTCTTATATCTTAACATTTTATAAAATATTATCCCATATTAGCTTGCTTAGTCAAGATAAAAAATAAATAAAAAATAAAAAATAATGTGTATATAGTGACTTTTATCAAAAGCATACCAATATCAGTTAATATGTATGTTAGATTGTCAATAGGAATAATAGCATTGCTTTTAACTTTTCTATTTTCTTCTGGTGTGGCAGGATGGTTTGTTTGGGGTATTTATGGAATTGTGTCTATCTCCCTTTTTATAAAAAGTTTTACAGAATATAAATCGATGCTAAAAGGAGACCCCAAAAGTGTCACAGATGTAATGGGAATAGCTTTACTATTCAGCAATTATAGCCTGTATTCTTGAGTTCCTCTGCCCAAAAATTTGACCGATTTTCTTAATATGGTATACTGTAAATATCTAATTAAACCATATTAAGCATTTCCTATGACCTATTTATCCCCAATCGTCAAAACTCGTTTAGAAGAAAAACTGAAAAAACTCAACAAACTTCGTCCATTGCCAAAATCAGCAGTACAAAAGCTGCGTGAAAAATTCCAAATTGAAATGATTTACAACTCCAACGCGATCGAAGGCAATTCTTTAACTCTAAAAGAAACTTTCTTGGTTATTAATGAAGGTATAGCCATAAAAGGAAAACCATTAAAGGACCACTTAGAAGCCAAAGATCATCAGGCTGCTTTGGAATACCTTTATGATTTGGTAGATAAGAATAAAAAACATACTATTTCTGAAATGCTTATTCGCAATTTACACCAAATCATTATTCAAGAAACCGACAAAGAATGGGCTGGTCGCTACCGAAACGCTAATGTGATTATCGGTGGAGCCAAACATACTCCTCCAAACGCTTTGCAAGTTCCACAAAAAATGAGAGATTTAATGACTTGGCTTAATGCACAAAAAAATAAAACAAATATTGTTGAACTGGCCGCCTTGTTACACCATAAATTAGTATATATTCACCCATTTTTCGACGGTAATGGCCGAACTTCCCGTTTAGCAATGAATTTACTGCTTATGCAGGCAGGATATCCTCTGGTTATTATCCTAAAAAATGACCGCAAAAAATATTATGACGTACTAAGTAAAGCTGATGATGGAAAGTATGAGTCATTGATAAAATTTATTGCTCAATCGGTGGAGCGTTCTTTGGATATTTATCTAAAAACTTTAACTCCGACAACGCAAAAACAGGAACGATTTTTGACGTTTACTGAAATAGCCAAAAACACCCCTTTTTCTGCTAAATATCTGAATCTACTTGCTAGACAAGGGAAACTTGAAGCACACAAAGAAGGACGAAACTGGATGACATCCAAAGAAGCTGTTGAGCGATACCTGAAAAATAGGACTCGACAAAGAAGAAACAAAAATTAAATAAAGAGTCTTGGTTTCGGGGTATTCACCCCCGACCCCTCTACCCCCTACGCCAAGACAAAAATAAAATTTGTTCATTATAAAAAAGTGGTTCCGCTGAGGCGTAACAAAAAAGAAAAGCATACATCATATAACACGGCATATCTGGTTATGGCTTTTATATAAAAGTCTTCATCCATATTTTGCTCCATTACGCTTCACAAAACATTAGATACACGCATACGTTATGGCGAAATCACTTCCTCCGGTCGCAACTTCTCATATCTGCATACGTTATGTGGGGAGCCTGCAAGGCGACCTACCGAAGGGATAGTAATTTTTCGGGCGTTCCATTAATTTATAAAATATTTAATAGTTTTCTTGCTTATGAGAATAGCAATTTCAATAACAGCTGAATCTATGGATGAAGCATTAAGAGATATGGATAAAGCCGAAGAAGTTGCAGATATTATAGAATTAAGAATTGATTATATGTCTGACCCAAATCTCGAAAGATTGTTGAGACATTCTCAAACTCCTAAAATTGTAACAAATCGAACTAGATATGAGGGTGGTAGATTTCAAGGTTTTGAGGAACAAAGAATTGCCTATTTAGAACAAGCTATTGCTTTAGGAGTAGAATATGTTGATATTGAATTAGATTATTATCATCCATTAGAGAGGGCAAACACAAAATTGATAATTTCACATCACAATTTTGATGAAACTCCAAGAAATTTGGATGATATTTATCAACATATTGCGAAAAAAAATCCAGATATTGTTAAAATTGCGACTAAAGCAAATTATGTTAATGATAGTTTAAGAATGTTAAATCTCATTTATGGAGCAGATAGGGAGATTATAGGAATTTGCATGGGACAAGCAGGTATGATAACTAGAGTTTATGGACCTGCTGTTGGAGGATATTTAACATTTGCTTCTTTGGGAGAAGGGAAATCATCTGCTTCTGGTCAAATAAATGTAGATGAATTAAGACGAACTTGGCAACTTCTACAGCTTGAATAAATATCAAGCCCGAAAAATTATTGCACATAACAGCGTATATCAGGTTCAGAATTTTTTCATTTATTAAATACACTATTGAGTAAAAAAATTCTTCACCCAGATACCGCTGCGGAAATTAAACACTTAATTCATTAAAAGCGTTTAATTAATTATCAATATTTTTGTGCGTTTATCAGGGGCGGCACTTCTGATATACGCGAACGTTATGGCAAAATCACTCCCTCCGGTCGCTTCTTTTCGCCATAATTTTCAGGGGCTAAAAAGTTGAAGAAGATGCTCATTTTTAAAAGTTTTATAACCAGTTATTTTCTATGAATTTTATTATGGATGAAAAAAACATTTTGAAAGATTAAATAAGTATTATAAAAAATCCAAGATAGGATATGATTTTGCACTATGGGGATCAAAGCATTTTAGTTTCTACCCTATCAGATATACCGATGACGTTATGTAAAAAATTTATTTTCTTTCTTAATTAAATCATATGATAGATAAAAAACGGCTTTGTAAATTTCTTGCTACGGCAAAAAAGTCAACTTATGCCGCTGGAGAAACGGCCAAAAAAATTGTCGAAGATGACAAATCGACGACATTAATTTTTGAGGATGGCGATTTAAAATATCACGATAACTATTTCGGTGGTGAGCCTTTTGGTGGTCGCGAAGTAGTCTTTCTGAAAAACGAACCAATCTATATTATGATTTATTATGGTTTGGTTGATGAGTCAGTTTCAGATTTTGAAGCTGTTTACAAAATTTTGCAGGAAGCCTTGTCGTTGATTTCTGAAGATTATCCTTTCCGCGGTCCAAATAAGTATAGCAAAGATGGCTTAACCTACAAAAATTCATATATTGGAGAAATCGACAATTTTTTTGGTGAGGAGATAATAAGTTCTGTGAATGGAAAAGAAATTTACAAAGCGAAGTACATCGGAGGTTTTGTGAATCAAAGAAAGTAGAGAATAAATTTTACATCCGATAACACGGCATATCCGGTTTCGTTACACTACACCCAAATTGTTATTGT
Source organism: uncultured Pseudomonadota bacterium (assembly GCA_964518205.1). Classification (GTDB taxonomy): domain Bacteria; phylum Babelota; class Babeliae; order Babelales; family UASB340; genus CAZFDQ01. The sequence goes on from CAZFDQ010000259.1 coordinate 3,446, forward strand.
AACTTCGGATGAAGCCAATACATTAAGCGAAATAGAATTACAATTTACATTTAAAAATTGAAACTTATGAAATTAATAATAATTTTTGGACCTCAGGCTGTTGGTAAAATGGCGGTTGGGCAAGAATTAGAAAAAACGACAAATTTAAAACTTTTTCATAATCACATGACTATTGATTTAGTTTCTCCATTTTTTAGTTATGGAAGTGAATCTGGAAAGAGGTTAGTAAATCTTTTTCGTCAAGAAATATTCGAAGAAGTTGCTAAAAGCGACTTAGAAGGTTTGATTTTTACTTATGTGTGGGCTTTTGACCAGCAAACAGATTGGGACTACATAGATAAAGTTTGTAAAATTTTTGAATCAAAGTGTGGAGATGTATATTTTGTAGAGCTTGAAGCTGATGTTAATGAAAGAATTAAGCGTAATAAACATCAACACAGACTAAGTCACAAGCCCACAAAGAGAAATATTGAAAGATCCGAAAAAGATTTAAAAGATTCAATGGATAAACACAGATTGAATTCAAAAAATGGAGAAATTAAAAGAGAAAATTACGTAAGAATTGACAATACAAATTTGTCTCCAGAAAAAACGGCCCAAAAAATTAAGGAAAAGTTTCAATTATAATAAAGAAATTATAATTTTATTTGCACCCGCTAGTCGTACCTTGCTATACTTTGCATATCTAGAAATATTAAAAGAAAAAGCCCCGAGTGAAATAGTATTCCACGAGGGGCTTGGATTATAGGGGCGGGGTCGTTATTATTTGCCCATCCACTCGAAAGCGTATGAGTGGACGGCACTGGGGCCACCCTTCTCCATAAGTTCAGCTACGTAGCTGGACAAGTAGATTCCCTTCTCTGCTAGAGTAACTACTTTGTCGAGACGAGTCGCGATGTCCTTCCTTGAGGCACCGGCCTCGAGCGCCCGGGCCGCGTTGGGTACAAAATAGTCGCTAAAACTGCCACGCGCCTCTTGTCCCCGCTCAATGGCGTTTAGGTCGCAGTCCATCAAGTAAAGAAAGAACTCGGGGTCTTTTCCGAGGTACTCGCGAAGCTCCTTCAATTCCTCGTTGAGAGAAGCGACCTCTGATTTGAGGCGATTGTGTTCCTCCTGAGTGACTGTGACGACCTCTGTTGGGGTGGGTGTTCGATTATTGGTGCAGCCTACTGCCGCAACCAAGCAAACCAGACCGATGATGTTCAATACGTACTTCATGATACCTCCTTTGTTAA
>CAZFDQ010000260.1:0-2445 GCA_964518205.1 uncultured Pseudomonadota bacterium
AAGCTTTGTCAAAGAGTGCAATCTTGCTAACACACAAAGAAAACATAAATCAAAACAGACAATATGAAAACATTAGGAATTGACATTAACGGTAATACAGCTGTATTTTGTGCTATTGAAGAGAATGGTGGCATTGTTGACATCACCGGAAAAATGACAAAACTTGAATTAAAAGATGATGAAAGCTCGCAAGAAGTTCATGAATTTGTTGATGTTGTTCATTCTCACTTTAATGAAATGCAATTTGATAAAATTGGAATTTTAAAAAGAGCAAAGAGTTTAAAAGCAAAATTTCCTGTCTCGCCAATTTCTTTTAAATTAGAGGGTTTGATACAAACTTATAAAGACTCTGAAATACAATTTATAGCACCACAATCAATTAGTGCTTACTTCAAAAAGAACCAAAGAGTTTTCAAACCAAAATATGCTTATCAAGATTCAGCAGCAAATTTAGCTTTTTACTTATTAAAAAAATGATGAAAGACGACCAAGCAGATGAACCTATTAAGCAGTTTGTAAGAGCACAAACTGATATTGAAATTGACAAGTATTCTGATACTGGTGCAAACAGTGATCTCTATTTTGGTAAGCGGAAAGTATTAGGTGATCGCGTTGCTTTAAAATTCTATTATTATAATTCATCTGTTTCGTCACATCAAGAACCTTTGCTATTAAAAGAGATTAAACATGAGAATATTTTAGAAATTTTCGATGCCAAAATTATTGACAACCAATATGCTTATTTTCTAACACCCGAGATAAGCGGAGGGGATTTACATAAATTTATTGAAAAAAACATCATTTCTACTAAAACAGCTATTTGTATTACTCAGGGGATATTAAAAGGACTTTCCGCATTGCATAATGAACCCTATAATTTTGTTCATAGAGATTTAAAACCAAATAACATTTTAATAGACAAGAAAAACTTGAAGCCATATATAGCCGATTTTGGTTCAATTAAGAAAATTCCAGATGCAAAAGATTCGGTTGTGGCATCAAAAAACACTTTTATTTACAAACCTTACGAAGCAATAATTGATAGCATTTACACAAAGCAATCTGACATTTACCAAGTTGGAGTAATCCTTTTTCAATTATTAAATGGGTTCTTTCCAAATGCTCCTGTTAATTGGTTAAATGATAGACAGCGAAAGAAATTAAATAAAATTTCTGGTAGTTTTGAGCAATGGGAATACATTGAAGAATGTATTTCTCGTAAAATTGTAAGCAATACTTTATTAGACAATAATAGCTTGCCTATTTATATTGATACTTCCTTAAAACGAATAATCAATGCAGCTACAAATAATGATTTATCAAAGAGATATAGAAGTTGTGCTGAGTTTCTTAAAGCATTATTTGATTATACAAAAAAAGCAAAAGATTGGAAAACAGAAGATGAAATAATTTTTGCAGCTGACAAAAACCAAAACGAATATAAAATTTATCAAAGCAAGAAGGGATATATCTTAGAGACAAAGAAGAAAAACGGAAATTGGCGAAAAGACAACAGTCATAGTGGAAAATTATCTGAGATAATTAATTATCTTTCTTAACTTTAATTTTAATTTTGAGGATTTATAAAATATATGGGACGTTCAACAGTACATTACGCAGACAACAAGACCAACAATGCTTTAAAGGCATTGCATAATAAACTTAGACCAGCAGGTACACCTGTACAAAGAGTTGAGTATATAATTGAATTGTTATTACTTCGAATTTTTGAAACTAAAATAAAACAAGACGATGAATTTAAGCCACTTCGTAATCTCTTTACTACTGATTATAAATGGCTGAATCCTAAGACAGGAAAAGAAGAATCAAATGAAAATCGTTTGTTCTCATACCTATCAACAGTAACAGGCAGTAATGTTACAGCAGAATTGAACGACAACTTTTTCCCTTTCTACTCTACTATAATGCAAAGTGCAAGGAAAGTATTTAAAGGAAATTTACCTCAAAAAGTACAAGACCAACTTGTTCTGATTGAAGAAGTTTTTAGCAATTCAAATTTTACTAACAATGTAAATAGTGGAAACCTTGGTGAAGTAATAAGTATTGTAGCAAATGATATTGAAGAATCTCGATTACTGAAAACAGATTTATTAGGCGATGCTATTGAATCGGCATTAAGTGAAACAGGAGGCACAAAAGACGTTGGACTATTCCGAACACCAAGCCATATTCGACAATTTATGACGGCTATGATTGAGCCGACTTTTGATGACATAATTTTTGACCCTGCTTGTGGTACTGGTGGATTTTTATTCGATGCCTTTGAATTTGTAATGCGTAGGGCCGACCCAACAAGAGAATGGCCTGGGGAAAAAGCCAACTCTGAATTATTAGAATGGTTTGATAATTATTTTAAAAATAATCAGCTTGAGTTTCCAAGTATTGAGCAAACAACACAGTTTTACAGAAGTGGAGTAACTGGTA
>CAZFDQ010000261.1:0-5417 GCA_964518205.1 uncultured Pseudomonadota bacterium
ACTGTTTATATTCATCTCGAGAAAAAACAATTATACGTCCAACATCTGGATATTTTTCTAAAATTGTTTTTATAAATTGATTACCAAAAGAACCTGTTCCACCCGTTACTAAAACTGATTTTCCATTGAGCATTTTTCCTTAATCCTTCTTGCAACTACACCCTTTGCCAAAATAAAATTTTTAATAAATAAATGTGCCCCAAACATAACTCCAGCAAATAACAAACGTTCAAAAGCTACAACAGGAATTAAATTCATCCAATGCAAAGATGTTAAATTGCCGCCATAAAGACACATGATACTTCCAACTGCATGGGCCAAAAAAGTAGCAATTAGATACTGAGAAAAAAGAGATGAATAAGATTTTAATTTGTGCAATAAATAACAAACAACAGGAATAAACCAATAAAAAGAATATAAATAAGCTTGTTTTCCAACAGGATGCACAATAAATAAAAATATAGAAATTAAAGGTAATAAAACAGCTAAGCCAAAAAGTAAAATTTCGTTAAAAAATGTATTTTTATATTTTGACTGAGCAAAACGATTTAAAAATACTGTTGCAACCAATGTTGGAATGCCTAATGTTAATAAATTAAAACCAAAAAATGCTTTAATTAAAAATAAACCACCTAAAAGCAAGGTTAAATAAGAACAACTAAAAAATGCCCCCAGAACCGGAAAAATTAAATTTGTTAGTGCAAAAATAATCATATTTAAACCCTCTTAATATATTCATACCCATTCGACCGATCATCCTGAGCTTGTCGAAGGATCAGGGCGAACGGCGATTTTTTATTACACACCGCATTGAAGAATCAGAGTGATCGATATTAAATTTCACATTTACATTCTTATCTAAATAACTTAAATACCAGTTATAAGCTTTTTCGATTCCACTCCTTAAATTAACATTTGCTTGCCAATCTAAAGAATTTATCCTTGAAATATCTAATAATTTTTTAGGCGTTCCATCTGGCTTTGAGGTATCGAATTTAATGTCACCTTCAAAACCAACAATATCTTTTATCAAAACAGCAAGATCTTTTATTTGTATATCTTTTCCTGTTCCTATATTTATAAATTCCCCCACATCTTTATAATCACAGTTTTTCATCAAAAAGACAACTGCTTCAGCCAAATCAGACACAAACATAAACTCTCGATATGGCTCACCAGTTCCCCATATTTCAACATGTTTTTGATTTTCAACTTTAGCTTCATGAAATTTTCTTATCAAAGCTGGCAAAACATGAGACGTTTCTAGGTTAAAGTTATCACCTGGCCCATATAGATTTGTGGGCATTACAGAAATAAAATTAGTACCATATTGCTCATTGTAATATCTGCATAATTTTATTGCTGCTATTTTTGCAATTGCATAAGGTTCGTTTGTTGGCTCTAAATAATCTGAAAGTAAATATTCTTCTTTTAGTGGTTGCGGTGCCATTTTAGGATAAATACAAGAAGAACCAAGATTTAAAAGTTTTTTAACTTTATATTTATAGCTAGCATGAATCATATTTGCAGCAATCATAAGGTTATCGTAAATAAATTCTGCAGTGTATGTACTATTTGCCATAATTCCGCCAACTTTTGCTGCAGCTAAAAATACATATTCTGGTTGCTGTTGCTTAAAAAAATCTTCTGTTGCTTGTTGATTTCGAAGATCTAATTCCTTAAATGATTTGGTTATTATATTTTTATAACCATCTTCTTTTAATTTGTTTAATATGTTTGAACCAACAAGACCTTCATGTCCTGCTAAATAAATTTTGGAATCAAAATCCAAGACCCTATTCTCCTAATAATTTTTAAAAGACTGGATCCTGAAACAAGTTCAGGATGACAACAATCAAAGTTTTCAATAATCTACAACAATTCAGCAGCTATGATAGAAGTTGTAGTCATCCTGAACTTGTTTCAGGATCTAGTCATAACAATTTAGAATCAAATTATTTCAAACCTATAAGTATCACGGCCAACAAGCCCGGATCTAAACCTCACAAGCCACTACTTCAGATAACCTTACAGAACCAGCATCAATAAACTACTTTTTCAAGCTTGCACTTGTATATCTTTTTCGCTCTTAACCTCATACAAAGAATGCAAATCTTCAACCAACGCTGCAGCCCCATTTTCTATTTTATAAATATAATCACATCTTTCTACAGTTGTTAAACGATGAGCTACAATAATTAAAGTTTTATCTTTATTCTCTTTATAAATCTCATCCATAATTTTTTCTTCAATTTTATGATCCAAAGCTGAAGTTGCTTCATCTAAAACCAAGATTTCTGGATCCGAATATAAAGCCCTTGCAATAGCAATTCGTTGTTTCTGACCACCACTTAACAATATTCCACCTTCTCCAACATGTGAACTGATACCATCTTTTGATAACAAATAATCATAAATATTAGCTTTCTTTAACACCTCTATAACTTTTTGCTCATCATATTCACGGTTAAAAACAATATTTTCTGCTATGGTTCCGGCAAAAAGATAAATCTGTTGGGGAATATATCCAATTTTTTTTCGCCAATCTTTTATATTGTTATCATCTAACTTTGTCCTATCAACATAAATTGCACCACCAGATGGTTTATACAACCCCATAATAACATCAACTAAAGTACTCTTTCCTCCTCCACTTTGCCCTACAAAGGCTGTTCGTTGCCCTTTTTTTATAGTCAAATTTATATCACTCAATACAGAGTTTTTTGAATCATAAGAAAATGCAACATTTTTCAATTTGATATCGTTTTTAAAATCAACATTTTCTTTCCCCAATTCTTCTACATTATATAACAAATAATCTTGAACATTCTCTAATGCATGTTTACAAAATGTTAACCTATTATATTCAGAAATAATTTTATTAACTGAAGGCAAAAAACGATAAAAAGCAAATGCATACATAGCAAGTACAGGAATAATATTGGTTACATCATTATAAAAATAAATTACATAAACCATTACTCCAATTAAAAGAGAAAAACCAACAGTTTCCAAAAATAATCTCGGAGCATTTTGCAAAACTGCATTTATAGTATTTGCTTTTACTAAACTTGAAGTTACGTTATTAAACCGCTTTAAAATTGGTTTTTCATTAGATAAAAGCTTAATAAGCTTAAAGTTTCCAAATGATTCTGAAAATGTTTTAGACATTTCAATAGTAAGATTATGTGACACTTTTCCAGCTTTAGCTAAACGAGCGGAAAAAGCTTTTACTATAAAAAGAACTTTCAAACACAAAATTATAGTCAAAACAGCCGTCATCTTCCAATGAACGAATAATAAGGAAAAATAAATAAAAGAAACAGTTAAAACCTCTGCCATTATAGTTAAAACAGAAGATAAAATTTGTGTTAGTTGATTAGCATCTGTAAAAATAATCTTACTAATTTTTGAAGAATGATTTGTTGTAAAGTCTTTATAATGAAAATTTAAATACTTCTCAAAAAACTTAAATGCAAAATATTTAAATCTTCCCTGAGAAAAACGATTCATTACATAAGTAAAGGTTGTTATAACAGCCCCTCTAAAAAAATAAAATACAATTAACCCAAGTCCCATCAAAATAACAAATTGAGAAGGTGAAGAACATCCTAGCAGCCTGTAAGCATAGGAATAATATTTGTTTTCAAAAACCAAATTAAAATTTGTTGCAACGGCCGCAAAAACCATAATCAAAGAAACACTAAATGTTTCAAGAAATGAAACAAAAATGGAAGCCCCAAGTAACCCTATTAAAAACTTTTTATCTCGCCGAGATAGTAATCTACGTAATTTACCTATTAATGTCATAAAGTTTATTCCTAATTTTTTCAAGCTCTAAAGTCATAAACCACCCAACACCATTCCATCCAAATAAGCATGCAGCCATATATGCCAAAAATCTAACAGGTTTAGATTTGTAATACAGTAAATCATGGCTACTAACTGTAGCTTTAATATTTAAAATTTTTATAGGTAAATTATTCAAAAGTTTTTTAGCTTCCCTAAAAGTGTAAGCTTTTGTTCCCAAGCTTTCTTGATCATAAAACAACACCTTACTAAAATTTCTGAATGGTTTTCCCTTAAAACAAGCTGCTAAAAGCCACCTGTAAAAAGCAAAAAGAGAATGTCTATTATAAATCATAATTTTGATTTTGGCTCCTGGTTTTGTAACTCTTACAATTTCTTTTAAACACTTTTTTGTGTCTGGAGAATGGTGAATTACTCCCCATGAATAAACCAAGTCAAAATTATTATCTTGATATGGCAAATTTTCTGCATCGGCAACACGTAAATCTTGTGCTTTTAGATTATAGAGATGTAGTCTGTGTTTTACATTTTCAATGGCCTCTTGAGTTAAGTCTATACCATACGCCTTTGCGCCAACTCTTACCCACTGTAAAAAATCGGTTCCTGCACCAACACCAACCTCTAAAACCTTTTTATCTTTAAAACGCGTAAATTGTGCAAAAGAATAAATTTCGGGTTCAATTTTATATCTAAATTCTTCTATATCTTCAAAATAGTCTAATGTATGTTTTTTTTGTTTTATAAATTCTGTACCACAACTAGCTCTGTTCCAATAATTTTGAACTTCTTTTTTTAAATTACTTATTTTCATAAACTTCAGTAAGTTATCTGTGAATAGATTGTTTCTACCTTCTCTATCTGTTTTTTTATATCAAAATTTTTTAAACAAAAATCATACGCGCTCAACCCCATCTGCTGGTTTAACTTTTTATTCGTTAACAATAAATATAATTTTTCAACCCACTTGTTTTTATCATTTATATCAATCAAAAAACCTGTTTTACCAAAAACAACAAGTTCATTCAGAGGAGACAAACTTGAAACAATAACAGGTTTTGCCATAAAGCCGGCCTCAATTACTGGACGTGCAAAATGGCCAACAGTTGCAGGAAATACAACAATATCAGTTGCAGCCATTGCTTCAGGAACATTTTTTATTGGGCCAAGAAAAGTAACGTTTTTTTCTATTTCTTTTAATGCTTTTTCTACTTTGCGTTTATAAATTTGAGTTGGGAGGAAGTATTTGATAACCCGTTCGACTTCGTGCTCCCGCCTACGCCAAGGCTTCGGCGGACAAGCCGCACTTCGCTCAGGGTATTCGGTATCGCGCTCCCCCCGTTCACCCTGAGTGTAGCACGCAGTGCGAAATCGAATGGGTGGAAGAATACTTCCCAAATCAAAATAACCAGCGACCAAAAGTTTTGCTTCGGGCAAGCGCTCTAATAATTTTTTAAAGATCTTAAAAAGTTCAAGTGTACCTTTCTCTTTAGAAAGCCCACCTAAAAACAAAATCTTTGGCTCTTCTTTTTTTAAATTATACTTTTCTAAAAAATCCCTGCCATCTATATTTTTATCAAATTTTTTTGCATCAACTGCATTATAAACAA
>CAZFDQ010000262.1:0-3389 GCA_964518205.1 uncultured Pseudomonadota bacterium
AAAAAAATTGTTTATTAACACCAAGTTGTAATAATTCTAAAATAGGCTTTTTAAATTTTTTACCTTGCAAAATTTTACCAGCATCATCATTTCCAACAAAAGCACCTTTAGAAAAAAACAGATTAATTTTTTCTATAAAGTTCCAAATAAGTTTATACTTCCAACCCTTTTTAGCTACCCAATTAACCCAAGTAAAAAATGTAAACTTTGCTTTACGACAAAAAATCTTTGATAATAAAATTGTTTGAAAATAGCAAAAAGCATTATCACCTTGTTCAACATGAATAATATCTGGTTTAACTGATCTTAAAAGTTTTATTAGGCCTAAAAAGCTATAACCATACAAAACTTCATTGCCTGTTTTAAATGTATCTAAAGCAACAAATTCACAATTCTTTGTATTATATTCAGATAAATCTCCAGCATCAATTCTAAATAAATTAGCAGGCCAAATTTTTGGAATTAAAACCTTTATCTGCGTTTGCGGATATTTATTGGCAAATACCTTCCACTTTTCCCTGTTTATCGGAGCTATGTATGTATGACCTATCACAAGAACTTTCATTATCAAATTCCAATATCTTATTTCTAACGCGAACTCAATTTCTTTTATCCCCAACCGATCACCCTGAGGAGCTGCGCAGCAGCGTCTCGAAGGGTCTTAATGATCGGTTCCCGTTCGACAAAACCCTTTGAGACGCTCATTACACTCGCTCCTCAGGGCAAACGGAATTTTTCTTTTCAAGGGCCCCGTTTGTCCTAAACGTAGTACCTTGGTGCAAAGTCGAAGGATACGAACAATCCATATTAAAATCATTAAACAAATCTTTCAATTCAGGATAAACGCGCATTAACCCAACCGTTAAAATTGATTCAAATTTTTTCACCGAAAAATTATCTTGCACAAATTTTTGAGCAAACATAGACATCTTATTTTGCAAATCATTAGACTGCAAAATACGTAATGCCTTATCTACCATATCATCATCGTCATCAACTTTTACAAGATAACCATTCTGCCCCTGTACAATAAAATCCGAAGGACCACCACAATCTGTTGCAACAACGGGAACACCATGAGCAAAACTTTCCAAACCAATAATGCCTAACCCTTCCTGATATGATGGAATAAGCATAAGCAAAGATAACCCATATAATTCATCTAATTTTTCAGCGCTCACTTGTCCTGTAAAAATTATATTTTTAAAGCTTTTTTGATTTTTAAATTGAGATAAAATTTTTTCTGTTGGTTGTTTGCCAACAACATACAGTTTTAATTCAGGAATACAACTATATAATTTATCAAAAACACGTAATAACATTTGAATATTTTTTCTCGGATCAGAAAAACGTCCAACGGCAATTATTGATTTACGTTGTTCATTAAAGATACCACACTTCCCTTTACAAGAAATATTTTGTGTATCCAAAGGACAATTGCAAATAATCATATCATCCCGCTGAACACCCAAAATTTGCTCAAACTGTTTCTTTGTATATTTACTCAATGCCCAAATAAAATCAGCTTTTTGCAAAATCTCTTTTTCAATCTTTAAAACTTTTTTACTAGCAAAAGAATTAATTATTTTTCGAAAAACAGATAAACCTTTTAACCTTTGTTCACGATCCGCCAAATAATCTGATGCAATCCACATTGCAAAATTTTTACGCAATTGAATTAAAGGATAAGCTGGAATACAATTACCACTTACAACAACAAAATAATCATAACCTTTTAATACTTTTTTCCAATAAGACAAAGTATAAACATAATGTCCTGGCTCCCAAAAAGCCCAACGAGCCCCAACGTAAACATAATTCATGCCTTCATATTTTTCTTTTTTTATTTCAGAACTAAATTTTAAATTTTTTAAACTTGTAGAAACCTTAGGATCAAAATTTAAAGCAAAAATAGTTGGTTCAAAATATTTTTCACAAAAATTATAAACATGTTTTAACTTAGAAAAAACTCCACCAAATTTATACGAGTTTTTGATTGTAAGTATTGCAATCTTTGGTTTCACAAACTACCTCCCACATAAAAACAATTACTAAAACAAAACCGTTCGCCCTGAGGAAGCCGACTAAAAGGAGGCTGTCTCGAAGGGTCTTACCGAACAAATCTATATATCATTTTTTTTGCCGATCGAAAAAACCTTCTCCTAATGAATCCATAAACTCACCCAAAACTCGCTCCATCGTAAAAAGCTTCGCCCTATCTTGCCCCCTCCGTGCAATCTCATTTCTCAATGTATCAATTTTTAAATACATCTTAATTTTTTTAACAAGCTCTTCAATATCTTTAAAACAAGCAACAGATTCATCTTCTTTAAAAAGAAAACTTGCTTGTTCGTATGTTCGTTCTGTTAATAAAAAAGCTCCGCTAGCTGGAACTTCAAATGTTCTCATATTGTGAGCTGTAAGATTTTGCTTACGAATAAAATTTAAAACAATTTTACTGGCTCTGAATGCTTTTATCATTTGCTCGCCATAAATTGCTTTACCCTTTAAATGTTTTCTTAAAATTGAATCCGATGCTAAATTTTCATTCCACATGTTACCCCAAATTGCCATTTTTAAATCTGGTAGCTTTTTACAAATTTGTGTTAACCATTTCTCTCTATCCGGTTCCCAAGTTCCAACAAAACAAATATCATACACATGATTATTATTTGTTGATTTCATAGAATCAAACAAATGTTTGTCATAAGCAAACGGGAAATAATAAACTTTTTTACAACCAGCAGATTCTAAAGACGACATCAACTGCTTAGACCAAGATAAATAACAATCATAAAATGGTAATGATTTTAAAACTTGTGAATTAGAATTACCATTCCAAAGCACAAATGGATTATCTGGATAAAAATTAACAAGCAATGTTTTAAATTTATTTTTTAATTGTCTTACAGTCTTAGAATAGACATTTTCTGCTTTTACAAAAAAAACCATGTCTGGTTTGAATTCTAAAACTTTTCTTTGTAAAAACACGTTACAAAAATGAGTATTAACCTCTTTAAACAATCCCCAATTTTTACGAGTATTAAACGTATCCACTTGGTAACCTAATTTTTGAAATGTTTTATGAAACGTTGTTGCATAAGTATATGCATTTGAATCTTGACTAAATGCACCAACAACTAAAACTTTGTTTATGACTTGCATCTTATAAGGATCCTAAAATAATCCTAACAATTATTTAAAATATTTAAGTTACCAATATAACCTACCAGTTGTCATCCTGAACTTGTTTCAGGATCCATTTCAATTAAAATATTTTTTATAATTTATTATTAATCGCATAGTTTATTAATTTGGCATAAAATGAATATCTAATAAAATAAGACTGGATCCTGAAACAAGTTCAGGATGACGACTCACAAACCATA
>CAZFDQ010000263.1:0-1911 GCA_964518205.1 uncultured Pseudomonadota bacterium
TGATGCACCTATTGGAGCGCCACAACCTGATTTTCCAGATCCAAGCATGAATACTCCACAACCTGACTTTCCAGATCCAAGCATGAATACTCCACAACCTGACTTTCCAGATCCAAGTATGAATATGCCTCAGCCAGATGTTAATCAAGCTCCAGAACCTGATTTTTCAAACACAGGAATGGATATGCCACAACCAAACATTAATCAAACTCCAGAACCTGATTTTTCAAACCCAGGTATGGATATACCTCAACCAAATGTTAATCAACCTTTTGAACCTGATGTAGCTCCAGCTCAACCTGATTTTCAAGACCGAAGCATAAATATGCCACAAGAAGATTTGAATCAACCAAATTTTCCTGATGTTGCTGTAGAAAATCCACAGCAAGATCCTGGACAAACACCTGAACAACCTGGTTCCCTTGATTCAAACATGGATTTTTCTCAGCCAGAACAGACACCTGACAATCTTATGGCAAACCCTGTTGAAAACACCCCAGCTGGTTTTGATGTGGAGGCTCCCAGTAATGAAACACAAAACACCCAAACGAGCAATGATAGTACTCCTCCTGATTTACCATCAGTTCAAGAGCAATTCAATCAAAATTTGAATACACCACAAGAAGATCAGAAACCAAATCCTTTACTAATTGTAGGTTTAGCTGCTGGTTTAGTCGTAATACTTGCCATAATAATTATCATTATTCTTTTAGTAACATAGAATAATTTCAAAAATAAGTTTAGTGTTTAAGTAATTTTGAAAATTATTCATTTTGATAGTTATCCAGTAGAAAAAAATATCAGAAAAAAGCTTCAAATTTTTATTTCCAAGAGGATATTCAAACTTTTCTTTCCACAAACGGCCCTTTTGAAGCCGATATTGTCACTGGCTTTGTGTATTTTAAATTCTAATCAAAAGTTCTCAATTCCATCCAAAATCTAAAACTAATAGTAACCAGAAGTATAGGTATAGATAATATTGATACAGATTTTTGCGATTCAAAAGGCATTAAATACACCTATGTACAATATTCAAACCACAACGTTGCTCACCATACCCTTGCTTTAATCCTCTTTCACTCACGTCAATTAAACACTTTTTCTACAAAGGTCAAAAGAGGGAAATTTTCAGATAAAACAATACGTTGCTACGACTTAAAAGGTAAAAAATTAGGAATTATTGGATACGGTAAAATAGGTAAGCAAGTTACTCAGTTGGCCAAATTATTTGGTTTAGAAATATTGGTGTATGACAGGGAATTAACAACTTGCGAAGTAAGAGATAATACAAAATTTTGTAACTTAGAAGGAGTTTTGCAAAATTCCGACATTATTTCCCTACATTGCGACGCAAATCCAACAAGTATTGGAATGATAAACAATGAAACGATAAAAATTATGAAAGACGGAGTAATTTTAATTAATACTGCTAGAGGCTCAATAATAAAGGAAAAAGATTTATTACAAAATATCAACAAATTTTCTTTTGTTGGATTAGATGTATTAGAAGATGAAAATAATTTTAAGAAAAGTCATCCATTTTTAAAACATTCCAATATTTTCATAACACCACATATTGCTTACAAATCAGAAATGACAAGCAAAGAAAGATGGGAACAAACTTACAAGCATATTGACAAATTTATTTCCCAACAAAAGCTTTAATATCAACAGCCACAGTATCATTTTCAGTCATAATTAAAGGATTTAAATCCAAACTAATTATTTGAGGGTAGAGTAGAGTTAATTGTTGCACCTTATATATTTGTTCTATGACTTTTTCAACATTTAAAGCTTTTTGACCTCTAGCACCTGAAATAATTTGAAATACTTTTGTTTTCTCCAAACTCTTTCGTATATTCTCCTTCGAGGTAGGCACCAAAACATATCCAAAATCTTCAAAAATTTCTG
>CAZFDQ010000264.1:0-8257 GCA_964518205.1 uncultured Pseudomonadota bacterium
AATTTTTCTAAAATTTGTTCAGCTGTTTTTTTGCCGTCTAATACTGCTTCTTGCATGCTTGAGTATTTCCATTCTCCGTAACGACCTATTGAGTATATAGATAAATTATTTAATTTTCTATGCAATTTATTTAAGTTTTTTTCTCTCCAAAAATTGTAGACAACGTATGCATGAGGGATTGGTAATATTTTTTGTGTAACAATATTTGTCTTGTTAAGTTTAAAAATTTTTAAAGCTTGATTAATAGAATTATCTAATAAGTTTGATGTTTGTTTTTTTGTTTTTGTTCCTGGCAAATAAGAAGTTTCTCCATAAATAGCACTGTAATTTTTTGGCGTTGAGCTTGGTGAAATGTTGTGCCAATATCCAATACGATAAAAAGAATATTTTTTTTCAGGAAAATATGACCAATGTTTGTTTGTAAGTGGTGTTACATCAAATCCAAGGTTGAAGTTAATAACGCTGTTACAGATTAATTTTTTAGATGCATTTTTTAGTGCGGTATTATTTTTTTCATTTATTTTTTTTAAAAAAATATTTAAGGGCAATGTTGTTATTAATTTATTAAATTTTTCTTGGTGGCCATTTTCAAAAAACACTGTTTTTGTTTTAAGATCAATACTTACTGCATTATGATTTAAATGAATTTTGCTATTTAGATTTTTTACTAAGTTGTTTATAAGGAATTGAATACCATCTTTTTTGGGATAATAAAATTGATTGTTATATCCAACATTAGTTTTATCTGTTTTTTGTAAAATTACTTTTAAAATATCTTGAATTGTTGTTTGTGGAACAAATCTGCCAGTCCAAGATGGTGTAATTTTTTTTACATCGTAAGAAAGTAGTTTGGAATTATATGGGTAGAAAAAATGTTTCCCCATTCCAATTCCAAAATATTTTAAAACCCATTCATAAAAATTTTTGGGTTTTTTGATATTTGTTTTTCTATTAATAAATCCATAAATTGAATCTAGAGCAATATTGGTTGGTAATTGATGTAAATTCATTTGGAAAGGATAAGATGTAAATTTTCTATCAAAATAGATTGCAGAATTTCTTGTAACAAGATCAAAATTTTGTAATCCACAAATTTTATTTAAAAAATTACGAAAATAATCATTGTTGATATGAAGAAAGTGTCCCGTAAAATCAAATGTAAAATTTTCTTGCTGAAATGATTTTAAAAGTCCACCAGGTTGAGCATTTTTTTCAAAAATAGAAAAGTCAGAAAACCCTTGCTGCTCTAAGTGATAAGCAGTAGATAACCCCGTTAAACCTGCACCTAGAATAACTATCTCTGTCACAAAATCTCCTTTTTTCCTTGTTGCAAGATAACAGTATGTAATGTTTTATAAAGTAAAAAACAAAAAAAGTCTACATTTATATACGTTTGATGTTTGAGTTAAAAAATGTAAAAATGGTACTTAGGAGGGCTTTTTGATTCTTTTTATTATTTTTTTAAAAGATTGATTTTTGTTGATTTATTTTTTTTATGCATAATTAAAGTTGTGTGGTAGTTATTGAATTTGGAGATTTTTTGTGAAGGTTAAATAATTGCCATTATTATTACTTTTTTTATCTTTAATTTTTTCTAGTTTTTCAGATATGTATAACATGGATTCTTATGGTAGTATTCCATCTTCTAGCTTAGAAGATCATGTATCCTATCATCAAGGACTAATAAATTTTTCTAGCAATGTTGCAGTGGACACAACCGGTCAGCTTGCTATGCAAGAGGTAGATTATGTTAATCATAGAGCCGATAAAGTTCATGCATGTGTTCAAGATTATATTGGAAGAACTATTCAAGGTGATGTTGAAATAGATTTTATCTTTAGCGGTGGTGGTTATCGTGCGATGATTGCGAGCACAGGTTTTTTGTTGGGTGCTTTAAAGTCGGGCCTTTTTGGTACAGCAACTTATATTTCATCTCTGTCAGGTTCAACTTGGTGTATAGCTACTTTATTGGCAAAGGCATATCATCAATACAAGGAAGATCCTGATAACTTTTCTTTGGATGAATTTTTTATGAATTTTGTAGCAACTTTGCAAGAAAGAGTGGATACACCTTTTTGGGAGGTGGCAACATTAAATAAAGCTGCCATTATTGCAAGGTTATTAGAGGACATTGCTACTTATAGAGAAGTTTATGCATCAGATTTATGGGGAGCATTGCTTGTAGATAGATTGATGGGTGATATTTCTGGTGTACAGAATATAATGTTTTCAGAGGTGCGTTATTTGCTTGAGCATATAGAATATTTTCCATTTCCAATTTTTAGTGCTGCAATGACGTATCTTGAACCAAGAGAATGGGTTGAAGTTAATCCTTATATTTGTGGTCTTGATAGGTTACCTAGTAAGACTCCTGGTTATTATTTGCCTAATTTTGTTCCAACTCCAAACTTTAACGGAAAATTTGAAAGTGGAAGTTCAACTGTATTGTATCCAGAAGAAAGCTTGGGTTCTTTTTTAGGCGTTTTTGGAAGTGCTTATTCTTTAACCCCTGCAGATCTTTTAGTGCAAATTTCTAGGTGTTTAGATAATCCTACTATTGATAAATTAGTGCAGATTATTATTGATGTTTATCAAGAAGAGTTGAACAATCTTCATATTTTGCCTGGAAAATTTAGAAATTTAACATATAAAATGGAGCAAAGTATTGTAAAAGATTTTGATAAATTAACATGGGCCGATGCGGGTGTAGATTTTAATCTTCCGTTTCCTCCTCTATTAAATCGAATGTTAAAAGATGAAGCTCAAGGTATTACAAAAGCAAGA
Source organism: uncultured Pseudomonadota bacterium (assembly GCA_964518205.1). Classification (GTDB taxonomy): domain Bacteria; phylum Babelota; class Babeliae; order Babelales; family UASB340; genus CAZFDQ01. The sequence goes on from CAZFDQ010000264.1 coordinate 2,785, forward strand.
ATATACATGGCTTGCGATGCATCAGGAGATTCTATGACACCAGATTTTTCTGAATTAAGATATGCAAAAGATTATGCCACAAGACAAGGTTTTAAATTTCCTCCTTTAGATCAATATGGTGTAATAGATGATAATGTTTTTGTTTTTGAAGATCCAACAGATCCAACTATTCCTACAATTCTTTATTTTAGAAATCCAAGAACAGAATATGGAATGTTTAAATTGGAATATAGCAATGCAGAGTTTAATGATTTGTGTAGTTGTATGATGGAAATGGTTGCAAATAATAAAGATGCTATTGCAACTGTTATTGATAGAAAAACTAGAGCTATTAATGGGGAAGAAGCGGGGGCATTATCATTTGATGCTATGCCAGTTCCATCAGCTCCTCCATTTTCAGAAGTTGTATATCCAGGTTATTCAATAAATAGTAATGTTGTTGTTTATGGTGATGAAGAATATGAAGAATGTAATTGTTGTTGTTTTGGTTGGAGAAGGCGAAGAGTGTACCGGACAACATATGTGCCTGGACATGGTCATTATGAGAGGTTGGATTAAGATTGATCTTACTTTATTGCTAGCAATAAAGCGTTTTCTTTTATCACATCAAACTTTCCTGTTCTTAGCTCATCTTTAATATCTTCAGGAAAGCTGAGAACTAGATAATATTTATTTACAGCAACCAGTTTCTCGTTTAAATCAAAAATGATTTGTTGTTTATTTTTGTCCCAAATTCCATCACTGATGTGATTTTTTTCAATTGGAAGTAATAAATTGTCACGATCTTTTTTTTGATATAAGGATGCACTAATATTATTTGTATTTATATATTTACCCGTCCATTTTAAGTTTAACCTTTTTAATTTGAATGCATTTTTACTTTTAAATGTTATTGAGCCTATCCATGCACATGTATGTTCTTCTAATGCTTCATGATTTAAATCGAATTCACACCAAGTATTTGTTGTGTTTAATGAAAAGTTATCAAGATTTTGATACCAGATATTGTTGTTTAGCTTTGAGTCATGTAAACTTTTACAAGTTTCTAGTGATAAGCAAAACAGAAGCGCAAAAATAATAAAGAACATTTTTTTTCTTTTCAATATTATATTTTTTTTCATATTTACCCCCCCCCCCCATGTTATTTTTTCCCAAATAAATAGTATCAGATTGAAGAGGGTAAAATAAAAGAAAAAGATAATTTGATTTAAAATCTTGCCTTGTGTGCATTGACGTAAATAATTCTTCCGGTGTTATAAACTTTTACTCCAAAATGTTTTGGTAATGGAGGAAATGGTGCGGCAAATTGAACACTTTTAATAATTATATTGTCAAGTTCTTCATTTCCGGAAGATTGCAACATGGCAATATCTAAAACATTTCCATTTTCATCTATTTTAAAGTCAACTACAGCTTTGCCTTCTAGAATTTTTTGCCATGGACGGTAGGCAAAATTTTGTTTCCAGGAATTTTGTAGATGCCAGTTAACTTTTTCTTCGTAAGAAAGATATTTTAATTCTTCAAAAGATGGCCGTTTATTGTCATCGCCTTTTCGCTCAAGCCAATCATCACCTTCGTCTTTTAAGTTTTCAACAAAACCGCGAGTCATTGCAATAATACTTTTTTTAGGAGGTTTAATTGGGCTCTTATCTTCTTGTTCTTGTCCTGCTGTTTTTGCTTTTTGTATTTTAGGAAGTTGTATTTTGGGTTGTTGTGTTGCTGCTTGCGCTAATTTTTCTTGTTGTTGCTCTATTTCGTTTATTCGCTTGGCGATTTCTTCTTTTTGCTTTTCTTGTGGTTCCTTTATTTTTTCAAGATCTTGTTCGGGTTTTTCTTTTTCAACTATTTTCGGTTTATCTTTAGGAGTTTCTTGTTTTTTGATTGGTTTAGGGGTAGCTTTTTTCTTTTTAATGGACTTTGGTTCTTCCTTATCCGTAATAGCTTTCTTGTACTCCGTTGCTTTAGCGAAGGAGGAAGCGTCGGCAGATTTTTTTTCAACCGCTTGAATTTTTTTAATTTCTTTTTTTGGTGGCGCAATCGTTTCTTTTTTCTCTATTTTTGGTGTTTCTTCTATTTTCTTTTGTTCTGGATCTGGTTGTATTTGTTTAACTTTTTCACTTTCTTCCTGAACTTCTTGTTGTGCCATAAATTTGGTTTCAGGTGGTTTGAACATTGCTTTGTCATCAAAAAATACAGTTGCTCCAAATTCAGATTTTTTTGGTTTTAAGCTTGCAGGAAGTTCGTTTTTTTCTTTTAATTTGGCGATTGTTAGAGGAGAAAATTGTTTAATTTTTTTGAATGCAAAGATTAAAATAAAAAGTAATAGAATTGTATGAATTAATAATGACCACCAAAGCAGAGGTGTGAATTTTTTTTTGTTTTTGTCCTTTTTTTTCACCCTTTTCCCCTTAGTTTCACAATCTAATATCTTTTTTCCGCTCCCCTACTTATTAGATTGTAGCATTATATTTTAATTTTATCTTTTTTATATGGGTAAAGGGAATAAATTATTTTTTTGAAGAAATAAATTCTGGATTAAATTTTTTAATCCAGAATTTATTTTGTTTTTTGAATAGTTTCCAGTTTGGGCCAAGAGAGTGAGATCCGCCATGCTCTGAACTTAAAAATCTTAAAATTTCTTCTAGGTAGTTTTTGCTAAGGCTAAATTTGATATTTTCTTGTGAGAGCCAGTAGATTAACAAACGTTTTTGTAATACTTTATCTAATTCGAAAAAAGCTTTTAAGTTGCCAACAAAGGTTTCGTTTTTTGTAAAAATATTTTCAAAATGTTGCTTTGTAAGTTTTTGTAAAAAGTTATCTTCTTCTTGTAAGTGTTTTAATGTACTTTCAAATTTTTGGTTGAATCGTTCATCGCATTTTTGCATGGCGGGCAGCACATATTTTCGGATTCTGTTTCTTAAATATTGATCAGAAATATTTGTTGGATCGTGCAAATATGCAAGATTATTTTTGTCTAAATAATCTAAAATTTCTTTTTTTGATGTATTAAGCAGTGGGCGAATATAAATTCCATCAACCTCTTTCATGGCGGTAAGCCCTGCCAGGGTTGTTCCTCGAATAATTCGCCAGAAAAATGTTTCTTGCTGATCTTGTAAGTGATGTGCAAGAGCAATAAAGTTTGCATTTTCTTGTTTTAAGACTTGTTCAAAAAAATGGCGGCGCAATTTACGGCCTATTTCTTCTTGAGACCCATCAAATTTTAATTCTAAGTCAAGATCTTTTGCATGAGCGTGAACAATCTTTATATCATGTTTTTTGCATAAATCGTGGCAAAATTTTGCATCTTGAGCGGATTCTACTCTCCAACCATGATCAAGATGTGCGCAAATCAGTTCAATTTGATTTTTTTGGTGTAGTTGGAGGAGAGAATGGAATAGAAAAACAGAATCTGGGCCACCAGATAGGCCAAGAATTATTTTGGGCGTATTAATTTTAAATTGTTTTTTTGTGATGATTTTTTGTAGCTTTTTTTCTATGAAGTTCATAAACCTTATTTTTTTGACACTTCTGTTAAATATTTTTCTATAAACGGCATGATATCTCCGTCAAGCACTAAGTCTGGTTGAGGAGATTCGTGGTTTGTGCGTAGATCTTTTACCATTTTATATGGATGTAAAACGTAAGACCGGATTTGTGATCCCCACTCAATTTTTTTCTTTTCAACAGATTTTTCTTTTATAGTTTTTTCTTTTTCCTGCTTTTCTACAAGGCGAGCCATCAACATTTTCATTGCTGTTTGTTTATTTTGTAGTTGAGAACGTTCGTTTTGGCATTGAACAACAATATTGGTTGGGATATGTGTAATTCGAACGGCTGAATCTGTTTTGTTGACGTGTTGCCCGCCAGCTCCACCGGCTCTATAGGTATCAATTCGCAAATCTTTTTCATCTATTTTTATTTTTTCTTCAGCAACTTCTGGGATAACTGTTACTGCTGCAAAAGAGGTATGCCTTCTTTTGTTTGCATCAAATGGAGAAATTCTTACAAGTCTGTGGATTCCTGATTCGGCTTTTAAAAAGCCGTAAGCATATTTGCCGCGAACAAACAGAGTTGTAGATTTAATTCCCGCTTCTTCGCCAGATTGATAGTCTAAAACATCAACTTTAAAATGTTCACGCTCGCAAAACCGCATATACATTCTAAATAGCATATTTGCCCAGTCTTGCGATTCTGTTCCACCAGCACCTGAGTTTATGCTTAAAAAACAGTTACTTAAATCTTGAGGTTCGGACAAAAGAAGTTCTAGTTTGAATTTGCCAACTTTTTTGCAGAGTTGAAGTATTTCCGGTTTAATTTTTTCTAGTTCTTGTTCATTTACTACAAAAAGTTCAAGTAGCTCTTGATTTTCTTGGTAAGAATTGCTTATAAAGTCGTGTTCTTCTTTTAGGTCTTTTAAGCGTTGAAACTCTTTTAAAATATTTGTTTTGTTTGGATTTTGCCAAAAAGTTTCAGAATTTACTAAATTATTTAATTCTTCATATCTTGGAGCAGAACCAGAGTTTTGCCAAAAGTTTTTGATGGCGTTTATATCGGGTTCGATAGATTTTAATTTTTCGCGCAATTCGTCAATTAACATATTTTTAACTCTATTTTTTGTATTTAGGGTATAAAAAGAGATGGTTGATATTTTTTAATAGTATATAAAAATAGTTAAAAATGGGCAAGGAGCGTAAAAAACGCTCCTTAATTAGGATTAAAATTTGTGTTTGCCTATACGATGTTCTTTCTTTGCTTTACGAATTCTTCGTGGAAAAAAATTTTTTAGAATATGTATTGCGCGTTGAGCTACATGTTTAAATTTTTTAACTGGGCCATTTTTAACTTTTTCTAAATTTTCTTTTTCTGGTTGTTGGCATTGATTGCAGCCATGACAAGTTGGATCGTGTGGTTTGTTGTTATTCATAAATTTCCCTTTCCCTCGTTTTATAAGGCTTTTATTATAAATTAGAATACAAAGAATTGCTCTTGTGAATCAACAAATAATATAATTAAATAATAAAAAGTTGTTATTGGTGTTGCAAGGAGGTTAAAATCATTATATAATTTGAATGTGAAATGATTAGGGCCTATAGCTCAGTTGGTTAGAGCACTCCGCTGATAACGGAGAGGTCAGTCGTTCGAGTCGACTTAGGCCCACCATACTTTGCTCTAGGAGCTTTTTATGGCACAACTAGCTTTTTAACGAATTTTAGATAGAAAAGTTGAGCAAAGTATGCTCTTCGAAGCTTTAGCGTGGTAGGGCCAACTTTTTTAATAGTTGGCTATAAATTATAAATTTGGTATCATAAAATTGAAATTATCGGGGGCATAGCTCAGTTGGTAGAGCGTCCGCTTTGCACGCGGAAGGCCAGCGGTTCGACTCCGCTTGCCTCCACCATAAAATTAAGCCACCTTTTTTAGGTGGCTTTTTTATTTTATAAAGATCATTGTTTAATTATCTTCTATAGAGATT